>WQZW01000126.1 GCA_009780545.1 Treponema sp. | reverse complement strand
GGCAGGTGCGCTGCCAGACAAAACGAAGTGGTGGGGGGGGGGGGGGGGGGGATAAACTGATCCGGGTCGAAATCGTCATCTTTACGTTCTCCTTACTCGTCAAGTGTGTTTGGCCAAATTTTAGCATTCGGTCGAAATCAGGGTACCGGTTTTCCGAAAAAAGGTCAATGGTCCAAACGGCCTTCGACCGTTTGGACCGCCTTGCCGAACAGCTCCGCCAGGTAGCGGCCCTCCCGCTCGGTAAGGCCGGCACGGCAGACCAGGTCGCACAGGAATCGTTCCCGGCCTTCCCTGCCTTGCCGCCCAGAAAAGCCCGGGAATGTCAGGATGTCGCAGATCTCCCCGGCGAGCAGCTCGGCGGCGTTCCGGTCCAGCGGAACCCATTCGCCCTTCACCGAGGCGTTTTCCGCCCCGCCTGCGGCAAGGAACAGTTCGTAGGCGTAAACCTGTACGGCGTGGGAAAGGTTCAGCGAGGGGAAGTCGGCGGATACCGGGATGTGGGAGGCCAGGTTGCAGAGGTCCAGTTCGGCCTCCTCAAGGCCGGTGCGTTCGTTGCCGAAGACCAGGGCGACGTTCCCGGTTTCCTCCCTGCGGGCCAGGAAGTCGGCAAGGTCGGCGGGCTTCATGCTGGTCTTCCGTTTCGCCCCCCGCCGGCAGGTGGTCCCGATCACCAGGGAACAATCCCGGACCGCCGGGGCAAGGCCGTCGAAGGTTCGGGCCTTTTCCCAAACGTCGCCGGCATGGACCGCCCGTGCGAGCAGCTTGCCGACGTCGAGTTCGGCCGACGCCACGAGGGAAAGCCGGCCGAGCCCCATGTTCTTCATCGCCCTGCAGACCGCCCCCACGTTGCCGGCCTCCGCCGGCCGGCACAGTACCACCTCGACGTCGGACAGACGCATGGCACCGTCCGCCTACCGCAGCTCGAGGTCCATCCGGGACTGCAGGGCATGCTGGACGTGCTTGCGTATCTTGGCCCTCGCCTCGAAATCCGTCTTCTGGGCGAAGAGCATCACGTAGATGGTTTCCGTTTTCCCCTCTCTCGAACCGAAGAGGATGCCCTCGACGTTGACCCTGCCTGACTGCAGCACGATCTGCACGTCCTTAAGGACGGAGTTTTTCTCTATGGCCGGGCTGTCTTCCAGATCGAAGGAAATGCCCACCGCGCTGATGTCCCTCACCCTGCCCTTGACGAATTCGCCGTTTATCGGAATGTTGATCGTCGCGTTGCCGTCCAGGTCGGCCGCCCGGACGTACTTCCTCCGCCCCTTGGCGTCCAGCCCATGAAGCGCCTCGAAAACCGTCCTGATGTTGGCCGCCATGTCCTGCCCCAGGATGGTGAAGCCGGCGGCGACCTTCAGCTCGCCGAGGTACTTGCCCTTCAGGGCCGCCTCGCCATGGGTCGTTACCACGCCGATGGCGATGCTCGCGGTGTCCGGCGCCTTCATCACCGTCCTTACCCACTGTTCCCATTCCCGCTCCGGCATCTTCTCGCCGGTATCGACAAGGACGATGGAATCCGGGTACTTCCTCAGTACCCGCCGTATCGTGTCCTTGTTGTATGCCAGGTACACCTCGTACTCGTTCTGCACCAGTTCGGGAATGACCCCGTTCTGCACCGTTGCCGAAGGAAACAGGAAGAACACCTTCTTTCCCGCAAACTCCGAATCTCCTTTATTGTCGTCCATGAGAAAAGGATAAAACAAAAAAGGAGGGGGGACAACCCCCCGCGCTCCGGACTTGCTACGACCACGGCGCGGAGTTTTGCCCCGCCGATCCTGCCCGCCTACGGCGGATGGTAGGTTTCCCGTCCAAGCCGAGGACGCCCGGCTCAGTTCGTTTTTCTGGCCTTCAGCTCGGCTTCCTTGCCGTCGACGGCGGCCTGGATGCCGGCCAGCTCGTCGAGGAGAAGCTTGATCCCGGCTTCCTCCCTGTCCAGGCTTTCCCTCCCGAGCTCGCCGAGAACGCGGTAGGTCTCGGTGCCCAGCCGACCGAGCAGCCGCTTGGCACGGGCTTCCAGCTGTTTGATCTCCAGCATCAGCACCCCGCGCTCGCCGAGGTCCTGGGCCTTGGCCCCGGCCTTCACGGCGAATTCCTTGGACGCCTCGACTCCCTGCTCCAGCAGTTCCTTCATCCTTTCGCTAAAGGTCATTCCTTCCTTCCTCCTCGTCCGTCAGTGATTCCACTTGAAAACCCTGTAATTAATATCCGCAAAAACTCCGCAGTTTTGCTCCAGTTCGGTAAGCTGGGCCGCCGATATGCGGCCGGCCAGCATCGACCGGTATATCGCGGTAAAGTTCCCCAGGGCGGTTTCCACCTTCTGCCGGGCAAAGGCCGCATGCTCGTTCCCCCGGAGCATGAAAGCCCAGTCGGAGGACTGCGCGACGAGCAGTTCCCGTGCCGCCTGGTTCAGCGCCCGTTCCATCACCCAGGAGTTGCCGGAAAAGCGGAGGAGCAGCTCGACCATGCGTTCGGCCGCCCGGTTGAGGTGCCGGTACAGCCAGTCGTTGGGGGAGTCCAGCCAGGACTCGGCGAAACCGCCCGGCCCCCATGACGAGAACTCCGGGGAAGATACTTCTATGGAAGAGATCGGCTGACGGCAGAGGTACTCAGGCAGCGAGACGAACCTGAGTTCCCGGTAGTGCCGGCCGAGCCTAAAGAGGCTTTCCAGAAAGTGGGTGCCCTCGTGCCAGTTAAGGCCGAAGTCGTCGGCGGACCCGGCGTACAGGCTGATCGGCTGTTCGTTCATCCGGGCGGCGGCCTCGGCAAGCCGGAGGCGGCGGTTCTCCAGGAAGAACCTGGCATGCTCGGCGGCGGCCAGCTTGGCCCGCTCCGGCATGTAGGGGATTCTTCCGGCTCCCCAGTACTTGTAGCCGGTCTGGCACCTTGCCCCGTTGCGGGCGATGAAAGGGGCGATCAGTTCGGCGGGCAGTTCGTGGCCCGCATCCCGGCCGTTGTCCCGGTAGGGTCCCTCCCTCCTGAAGGCCCGGATGTCGTCCGCTGCATGTCCGTCCCTGGCAAGTACCAGAAGTCCGCCCTCGGTCCTTACCGGAAAGAAGCTGCCCCTGGAGGGCGCCGGCCTGCCTGCCAGGAAACCGCCGCCGTCGATGACGGTAAAGTCGAAGCCGTTGGCCTTGAGGAAAGGTTCCAGCTCGCCCGACCAGCCGAGGCACGGAAGCCAGAATCCCTGGGGCGAAATCTCGAAACCGTTCCTGCAGGAGGAAAGCCCGACCTCGATCTGGGCCTGAAGCGCCTCCGGGAACCGGCAGAGAAAAGGCAGGAAGGCGCCGGTCGCCGAGGTCGCCAGTATGTCCAACCGTTCCTTGCGGCCGTAGTGGGCCAGGGCTTTCATGATGTCCCTGCCGTAACGGACGGAAAAGGCCGCCCGCCGCTCCACGGCCTGGTCCAGATAGTCGGCGGCAAGGGTCGCATCCCCGTTTCCCGCGCTCAGCCGTCCGACTTCCTCGATACCGAAGGCGATCTGCTGGTCCAGGTGGGCCTCGTATTTCCGCATCAGGAGTTCGTCCTCCAGCATCTCCGCCAGAAGCGGGGAAAGGGCAAGGCCGAGGCGGAAGGGAACGCAGTCGTTTTCCAGTCGGTCCATCATTCCCAAAAGGGGAAGGTAGGTTTCAGAGATCGCATCGAAGAAGAGGCCTTCTTCCGCCGAGGAAAGGCACAGGTCGGCAGGGTTCTGTCCGGAATACCGCTCCTGCCACCGCCGGATAAGTTCCGCATTCCCCTCCGCTCCCGCAAAGTTGCCCTCCGGCAGGGCAGGTCGGGGAACGGGATCGCGAACGAAGGGAAAATGGGCGTCGAGCACCAGCGAAACGGCGTAGCTTTCGGCCATATCCTACCGCTCCTTCTGCCAGCCCAGCCGTTCCCAACGGTCGAAAGCCGATCCGGAAGGGGGATTCTCCGAGCTTACGGCCGAAACCGGCGATCGCAAAGCCGGAAGCCTGAAGGGATGGGAACCGGCGATGGGAAACGGCCCGTCGGGGCCCGTCGCGCAGAGATCTATCCTGAAGTACCGGCCGAGATCCTCGGGGATTCCCAGGTACATCGACCGGTCGCCCGGCCTGAGCTCGACGGTAAAAGGCGGTTGGGGATTGTCCGGAGTTAGGGGAATCACATGCAGGCACCTCCCCTTGGGCAGGCGGTCGTCCTCGGCATTGAGGTAGACCGGCCTTTTCTTCTCCTCCCAGAATACGAAAACCCAGGAAGGATCCCGGACGAGGACGTCGACGTAGCAGAGGTCGTAGTCTTCCGGCAGGGCCGAAACCGGGGAAGGCTCCTTTCCCGCATCCTCGGCCCGTTCCTCCGCCTGTCCTTCCTCCCGCTCCAGTTCCAGCTCCAGAAGTTCGCCTATGACAAAAATCCGATCCAACGAGGGGGGAAGAAACAGCCCCTTGCCCCTAGCAAGCTCCGCAAGCTCGCCGTTGCTCAGGCTCTCAAGATAGGAAATTATCTGATACTCGACACCCATAGACCTTGCACATTCTAGTAAACAAGCCCCGCAGTGTCAAGCGAAGACCGGTTCTTGCCGGAAACGGCGTTCACCCCGGTTACGGCCGGCGATTCATTTGGGGCGACGGATATCCCAAAGACTGCGACGGGGGCGAAGGGCTTACGGATCAAGGGCCTTAGGTCAAAAGGCTTGACAGGACTAAAAAGGTAAACCGCGATTAACGCCGATGGAGGTAACTTTATCCGACAGGGCAACATTTGACATGGCGCAGACAAGCCCCTCGCCGGCGAATACAGGGACAGCGCCTTGTATCTTAACGGAGAGGGGATATTTGGGTTATCGGGAGCAATATTGGAAGCAGATGTTTTTGTTGAAAAAGACAACATCGCATTTTATATGCGTAGACGCTTGTCCCCCTAGTTTTTTGCGGAATATTTTACCGCTTCAGGAAGACCATCGGTTGTTACAAATATTGCTCTAATAGACAGCAGTCTGTTAATTGAAGTTGAAAGAAAAGGAAGAAGCTTCTCCGTGTATAAAACCATAGATATATATTTTCCCCAATATTCAGGCGATCATAACTTTTGGTGTGCAAATTGAGGAAACATCAGAAGGAGCGACAACGTTAACGGCAGATTTAACGAGTATGCCAAGAATTTTCTTCCATAAAAATGCACTCGGTCTTCCGTGTTCCCGGCCCTCCTTTTGGCTCCGCTTTGAAAACCCGCCCGTTTATGCCGGTATTTGGCCATGACTGAAATCTGCGAGCAAGACGAAGCAATCCGGCGGCATTATCGGCCCTGCGTACATTGGCCGTGGACTGTCTTGCCGCGCTCGGGCGGCGGGGATTCTCAAGCCCCAAGGCTATCGACCAAAAGTCCTCCGGCGTGGTATACTGAAGGCGGTCGCGTGCAAGCGCGAAAGGAGGAAACAATGAACCAACGCTGGAACCTGGACGATCTGTACTCGTCCTTCGACTCGCCTGAATTTCAGGCCGACATAAAGGCGGCGAAAAAGGAAATCGCCGACTTCGGAATCTGGGCGG
>WQZW01000125.1 GCA_009780545.1 Treponema sp. | reverse complement strand
GACCTAATAACGTCTTCGCCTGTGAGGTAAATACCAAAATACTCTCGTCAAGCGGAACATACGAACAAGGAGGCAGGATTGGAATCTCAGACGGAACTACTAGCAAGCATTCTTCGAATTATCCCACCGGTAACAGATTTTGCCAGGTGGCTATTCAAAAAGTGGCTAGAGAAGAGAAAAAAGAAGAAAAAAATGGACCCGAAGCCTCTACTGCTGGCCGTTATTTTTTCTGGTCTTCATTTACTGATTGTGATGATTGTGATACGAGATGTGATCAAACATCTACTTCAATAACCGATATCAAACATTCAAACCTTTCGATCAAATCCAAAGGTAACCTGAAATAATCTAAGCGCCTGGCCGCGCCGGGCGCATCTAACACACGATATACAGAGATCCAAGTGGACTATGGCACCCGCCATAGTCCACTACTTAAACCAACGATTGAAGCCTATTTGCTTCTTTGCTTCCAGAACAAGCGTTTAATAAGTCCCGATTTCAATCTTTCACCGGATTGAAATCGGGCAATTTTCTTCCCCAAATCCCCCCGCCGTCAACCCGGCGGAAAAGGCAGCACGTAATGGGCGAACAGGGTCGCGGCAAGAAGGTCGGCGCTTCCGCCCGGGCTGATATTTTCCCCGATAAATTCCCGATCCAGCTCGAGGGCGCATTCCAGGTAGTCGGTCGGGGATTTCAGGCCGGCTATCCGCTCCCCAACCATGGCCCGGATTCGATGCAGGGTATCCGGGCCGCGGCGGGCGACGATGTTGGTGTCGGCGACCTCGGCGATAAGGTGGAGCAGGGCCGCCACCGCCGCGTCCTGCAGCCGGAAGCCCCGCAGGAGCCGTTCCCGCAGCGCAGGCAGGGCGATGCCGAACACCGAGGGGAATCCCCGGCCGGCCTCTTCCAGAATTCCGCCCAGGCCATGCTCGGCAAAGGCCCGCTGACCTCCTGTCGGGCGTTCCCCGGAATCCCGGCGGGGGCTTCCGGCGACGGCGGCGCAGCGTGCCGACAGTTCCCCGGGCGAAAATGCATCCCCGAGGCCGGCGGCGGCGGCGCAGAGAATCCCCAGGGAGAAGATCGCCCCCTTGTGGGTGTTCACCCCGGAAGTGGCGGCGAGCATTTCCCCCTCGGCCCGAATCCCCAACGGCCGCAGTTTCGGCAAAAGGCTTTCCGGCCCGTCCCGGTGCAGGGCGGCGACCCGTGCCGTTTCCCTAAAGTAGGGAAAAAGGCACGTGGCGCTGTCCACGAAAGTAAAGAGGTCCATGTCGGCATGGGCGCCTGAGTTCAGGCGGTCCACGAGGCCGGGTTTGGGGCTCACGCAGACCTCGACGACCAGGGCCCGGACGGCAAGGCAGGCAAGCCCGTCGGCCCGGGAGGCCGGGCTAGGCATCGGGGAGTTCCAGGGCGGCGAAGAAGTCCTTCAGGTAGTTGCGGAGCAGCTCCGTCGCCATGCAGACATGGCCTTTTCCCCGCCAGCTCATGTGGATGTGGCGGAAGCAGGAAGGCTCGGCTATCCGTACCAGTTGGACGTCCGGCCCGTAGTCGATCCCGGCCCAGGTCAGCTTGGGAATGAAGCAAAGGCCGGCTCCCAGGGCAATCAGTTCGCGCACGGTCGAAGGGCTGTCGCTTTCCAGGACGATTTTGGGCTGAAACCCCACCTCCATGCAGCAGGCGTCGGTAATCATCCGCAGCCCGCTGCCCTTCCACAGGCTGAGGAAGGGAGCCTGGGCGACCTCGATCAGGCGGACGCTTTCCCGGTCGCTCAAGGGATGGGAAACCGGGATGGCGAGGAGGATTTCTTCCTTAAGGAGGATGTCGCAGTTGGCCCGTTCCGGCGGGGAAAGGCTTGAATCCACCAGGATGTCGCACTGGTCCGGAAAGGTGCCGGCGGAAGGGCCGGGCTGGACGAGGGTAAGGGCGATGTCCGGATGGCTTTTGCTGAAGCCCCGGATGATCCTCGGCAGCAGGCCGGAAGCCGCGCCGACGGAAAGCCGCACCCGCCGCTCCCCGGCGCCGGCCTTTTCCGCCAGCACGCTCCGCGCCTCCTCGATCTCCCCGAGGATGCTGTTCGCATGCCCGAGAAAGATCCTGCCGTTTTCGTTCAGCCTGATGTTCTTGCCGTTGCGCTCGAACAGGCGGATCCCCAGGTCGCGTTCGAGATTCCGGAGCATGCGGCTCAAGGCCGGCTGGACGACGTGCAGGGCGTTCGCCGCATGGGTCATGTGCTCGTACTCGGCCAGGGTCTTGAAGTATTGGAGCTGTATGAAATCCATCTTCCCCCCAGTGTACCTCATAACACCGGAGAAATAAATCCTAAAAATCAATAATGATTTTGCTATAAGCGGCTCTTAAAAAATTATTGGTACGATTCCGTCTTTCGTGATATGGTGTAACGAAAGCCCCGATTTCGGGCGGACGCAATAAGGAGATTGACGGTGATCGTGGGTCAAGAGATAGGACTTGTCGAGCTGACATACATTTCCCTGTTCGGCATGGCGGTGGCCACGGCCGCAATACTGCTGCTAATGGCCTTCGTCGTCGGCCTCAGCAAGGTACTTTCCGGACCGCCGTTCGCCGGCAGGATTCCGGGGGCCGCGGTTGCGGGCGCGATTGCGGCCGGGCCGGTTCGGGCGGCCGGAAATCGCGACGGGGAAATCGGGAAGGAGGAGCTGGCCTGCATCTGGGCCGCCCTGTCCGCCCATACCGGAATGTCGGAAAAGGGTTTCCGCATCGTTTCCATAACAAACGGCAGATAGCCGAATACCGGAGGATAGCATGCAATACCGGATATACGTGAACGGAAAACCGTTCGATGTGGTGATCCAGGCCGTCGGCGAAACCGGGCCGGAGCCCGGCACGATTCAGGCCCCGATCCAGCCGACGATCCCGGTCCAACCGGCGGCACCAGGCCCGGTTCGGACGGCCGAGGAACGGGTGCTGAGTCCCTTTCCCGGAACGGTAACCGAGCTTCCGGTCTCCGTCGGGCAGACGGTGGAGGCCGGACAGGTTCTGGTGGTCGTCGAGGCGATGAAGATGCAGAACGACCTGGTCGCTCCCCGCCGGTCCGTGGTCAAGCAGATACTGGTCTCCAAGGGAACCCTGGTAAGCACCGACGACGTACTCGTCGTCCTTACCTAAGGAACCGGCATGGATTTTCTGGATTTGTTCGGACAACTGATGCAGAGTTCGGGCTTCGCCCTGCTCACCTGGCGGCACCTGGTCATGCTCCTGCTCTCCTGCCTGCTTCTGTACCTGGCCATAGTCAAAAAGTTCGAGCCGCTGCTGTTGCTGCCGATCTCCTTCGGGATGCTCCTGGCCAACCTTCCCGGCACCGGCCTTATGCACGACGCGACCCTGGCCGCGCAGCAGGCCCTTGCCCTGGCCGAGGAATCCGGCGACCAAAGCCTGATCGTCAAGGCCCTGACCGACCTTGCCGGTACCCACTGGTACGATTCCGGAATCCTGCACATCCTGTACGGCGGAATCCGCAGCGTCCTGTTTCCCAGCCTGATCTTCCTCGGGGTCGGGGCGATGACCGATTTCGGCCCCATGCTGGCCAATCCCAAGGGCATGCTCCTGGGCGTGGCGGCCCAGCTCGGCATCTTCGCCGCCTTCGGCCTGGCCCTGCTCACCGGACTTTTTACCCCCCAGCAGGCCGCCGTCATCGGGATCATCGGCAGCTCCGACGGGCCGACGACGATTTTCCTGGCAAGCAAGCTCGCCCCGGAACTGATGGGAGCGGTGGCGGTCGCGGCCTATTCCTACATGGCCCTTATTCCCTTCATCCAGCCGCCGATCATGAAACTCCTGACCACGAAAAAGGAACGGGAGTGCAGCATGGGATCCCTTAGGGAGGTGGGCAAGGTCGAGCGGATCGTCTTTCCGATCGCCGTTACCGTCGTCGTGCTGCTCTTGACCCCGGGAGTCGCCCCGCTTATCGGCATGCTCATGCTGGGGAATCTCTTCAAGGAATCCGGCGTCGTGGAGCGGCTGGGCGAGACGTCCCGGAACGCCCTTATCAACATCGTTACCATACTGCTCGGGGTTACCGTCGGGGCAACCACGAACGGCGAGCTGTTCCTGCAGGTGCGGACCCTGGCCATCGTGTTCCTGGGACTTGCGGCCTTCGCCCTTTCCACCGCCGCCGGGGTGCTGTTCGGCAAGGTGATGTACTATGCCTCCGGCGGCAAGGTCAATCCGCTGATCGGTTCGGCCGGGGTTTCGGCGCTTCCCATGGCCGCCCGCGTCTCGCAGAAGGTGGGCAGGCAGTACAATCCCGCCAACTTCCTCCTGATGCATGCGATGGGCCCGACCGTTTCGGCGGTAATCTGCTCGGCGTTGGTGGCGGGCATTTTCCTGCTGTTGTTTGGATGAGGTGAGGATATGTCGGAAGTATCGTTGAAGCGGGACCGCCTGGACCGGGTTCGGGCGGCAATCCCCCTGGTAAAGATGGGCAAGGTGGTGGACGCGGCCGACGCGGTGGCCCTTCTGGAAACGGTGATTCGCCCGGGCGACAAGGTGAACATCGAGGGGAACAACCAGAAACAGGCGGATTTTCTCGCTTCCTGCCTGTGCATGGTCGATCCGAACATCGTCCACGACCTCCACATGGTACAGTCGGCCATCGCCCTACCGGCCCATCTGGACCTTTTCGAGAAGGGAATTGCCGCCCGGACGGACTTTTCGTTTTCCGGCCCCCAGTCCAAACGCCTTGCCGAGTTCATCCGCGACGGAAAAATCCAAATCGGGAGCATCCACACCTACCTGGAACTGTACGCCCGCTACTTCGTGGACCTAAGCCCCAAGGTCGCGCTGGTCTGCGCATACGAGGCCGACCGGAACGGCAACCTGTATACCGGCTTCAACACCGAGGACACGCCGGTCATCGTCGAGGCGGCCAAGTTCCGGCAGGGCATCGTCATCGCCCAGGTCAACAAGATCGCGGACAGCCTTCCCCGAATCGACATTCCGGGCGACTGGGTTGATTTCGTCGTCGAATCCCCGAAACCCTTCCACCTCGAACCGCTGTTTACCAGGGATCCGGCCCTGATCAAGGATTCCCAGATTCTGCGGGCGATGATGGCGATCAAGGGAATCTACGCCGAGTACGGGGTGCAGCGGGTCAACCACGGCATCGGCTTCGATACCGCCGCCATAGAGCTGCTGCTGCCCACCTACGGCGAGGAGCTGGGACTGAAGGGCAAAATCTGTTCCCACTTCGTCCTGAATCCCCATCCCACGCTGATCCCGGCAATCGAGGCCGGCTGGGTGCGGTCGATGTACTCCTTCGGCGGCGAGGTCGGCATGGAGGAATACGTCCGCAACCGGCCCGAGGTATTCTTCAACGGGCCGGACGATTCGATGCGTTCCAACCGGGCGCTGGCCCAGGTCGCCGGCCACTACGCCGCGGACATGTTCATCGGGGGAACTTTGCAGATCGACAAGGCCGGCAATTCCAGCACGGCGACCGCAAGGCGGATTACCGGCTTCGGGGGCGCGCCGAACATGGGATGCGACGCGCGGGGACGAAGGCAT
>WQZW01000124.1 GCA_009780545.1 Treponema sp. | reverse complement strand
GGACGCTGCGGTAAAATATCCGATCGGCCTTAGGCCGATCGGATGTTTTGCCTTGTCGACCAAGGCACGAAAAATTTACTTGACATAAATATCGCCCAAAGTGTATCGTACGGCCTAAGAAGAGTCGCTTTCCGGTCGGATTCTTCCCGCGTCGCTTAAGCTACGGGCAGCCAATTGCAAGAATGAGGTCTTATGAAGCAAAATCTGGAGAACGGAGGGCCGACTTCCGGCCACAAAGCAAAGTTTGTCGCATTTTCGCTCCTGGGCATCTTTATGTTCATGGTTCCGCTTCCGGACGGCGAGGGGGCGTTCAACATTCCGCTGGGCTATGTCATGGGCTGGGCCGGCGGCCTTCTTAACAGGGTGGAAGTGAACGGCTGGGGGCTGCTGATCCTGCTGGCCTGCCTCGTTATCACCTATTCGCTGGCGGGAACAATCCTGGCCTACACCGTCAAGCCAAAATTTATGATGGATTCCCCAAAGCTTAAGGAGCTTTTTCGTTGCCATCCGGTGTATCTGGTAAGCAAGATCGTGGCCTTCGCGCTGGCCTGGATGGTTTTTTTCAACCTCGGCCCGCAATGGATTCTTGACGAGGACGTTGGCGCCGGCCTTATGATGGGCATTCTCGCCGGCGGAAGCGGAATCATGACGATTTTCTTTTTCGCCTGCCTTGCCATTCCGCTCCTCACCGATTTTGGAATAATGGAATTTATCGGAACGCTGGTAAAAAAAGCGCTGCGGTTCCTTTTTACCCTGCCCGGGCGCTCGTCCATCGACCTTATGGGATCGTGGTTCAGCGATTCCGCGTCGAGCATCATGATTACGCGCGACCAGCTTGAAAAAGGCTTTTACACCGGCCGCGAGGCGGCGGCGATCTGCGTCAACTTTACCCTCGTGTCGCTGCCCTTTACTTTCGTCGTCGCGAACGAGGTCGGGCTTTTGCCTTATTTCGGCCTTTTCTACCTTGTCATTTGCGTTACTTCGATTTTGCTCGCGATAATAATGCCGCGCATTTGGCCCCTGAGCCGAATCAAGGACGAATATTTGCCGGAAGTCGGCAAGCGGATCGAGGAGGAAACGCCGTCGGACGTTTCCCTCTTTACGCAGGGCGTGCGGCTGGCCGGCGAAAGGGCGAGCCAGGCCAACTTTTTGGATTACGCGAAAGCGGTTCGCGCGCGCTGGATGAACATCTTTACCGATCTTGTTCCGGTGGTTTTGGCCTGGGGCGCCGTCGCGACGATTATCGCGAACCAAACGCCCATTTTTCAATGGCTTTCATGGCCGCTCGGACAGTTCATGCGGCTTTTGCGCATCGAAGGCGCGATGGATTATTCGATTACGGCGCTGGCCGGTTTTATCGACATGTACCTTCCGGCCATCCTCATCGGATCGGACGCGCCGATACAGACAAGGTTCATTATAGGAACGTTGTCGATCGCGCAGATCATCTACATGTCCGAAACCGGCATTCTGATCCTCAAGTCGAAGATTCCGCTTAACCTCTGGCAGCTTTTCGTTATTTTCTTGATAAGAACGATTTTGGCGCTTCCCGTCATCGTTCTTTTGACAAAACTGCTTTTCAATCCGGCGTAAGCGAAAACGCCGTCCCTGCGGGGACGGCGTTTTTTCTCCTTTCCCAATAAGCGCATGGACAAAAAATACGATCCGCTGTATGCTTGGCAAAATAAAGGGGGCCGCACATGAACTTTCCCGCTTTTGGCGTAGAATCCTGGCTTAACGTTTGGGAAAAAAAAGCGAAGCTGGACATTTCCCAAAGCAGCGTCGCTTCCTTTACGCTGGAGGAGCTTCTCTCCCTGGACGGGAAAACCACGCCGGGGATTTTTTTCGGGGATCGCGCGCGCATGCCCGTGGATTACGGCCATATCGAAGGATCGCCCGAATTCAAGACGCTGGTTTCCGGCCTGTACCGAACCGTGCCGCCCGAAAATATTTTTCAGACAAACGGCGCCACCGGTGCCAACCTTCTTGCGATATTGGCGTTGATCGAGCCGGGGGATCACGTCATCGCGCTTCATCCGTCGTATCAACAGCACTACGACATTCCCCGCGCGTTGGGTGCGGAGGTTTCGCTTCTTCCCCTGTACGAGGAAAACGGCTGGAATCCGGACATCGCCGCATTAAAGGCCTTGATCCGCCCGAACACGAAACTGATAGCGCTTAACAACGCCAACAATCCGACCGGAACGATCATCGAGGATCGCGCGATGCTGGAAATTGTCGAGGCGGCGCGCAGGTCCGGTGCCTGGATTCTGGCCGACGAAGTTTTCCAAAGCCTCGATCCCGGAGCGCGGACCACGCCGATTGCCGACCTGTACGAACGCGGCATTTCCGTCAACGGCCTTTCAAAAACCTATTCCGCGCCGGGGATCCGCATCGGATGGACGGCTTCCGGTGCGGAGGCGGCGCAAAAATTCCGCTCCCTGCGCGACTACACGATGATCTGCTGCGGGGCGATTAACGACGCGCTTGCCGTGCACCTCCTGCGCAACAGGGAAAGCGTGCTCCGGCGCAACGGGGAGATCGTCGCGCGCAACTTAAAAATCCTTACCGAATGGGCGGATAGGGAACCGCGCGTTTCGCTTGTCCCGCCGCGCATGGTTCCCGTTTCCTTTCCCCGTTTCGACATTCCCCGGGACTCGGAAAGCTTCTGCCTCGATCTTTTGCGCGACACCGGAACGCTTCTGGTCCCGGGCATGCGCTTCGGGATGGAAGGTTACGCGCGGCTCGGCTATTGCGCGCATACCGAAACCCTTCTCGCCGGGCTGGACGCGCTTTCCGCCTATTTGAAAAAATTTAATTGAAAATCTTGCTACCCAACGGAGGGACCACTCCCCTCCCCCGGCAACCGGGGTGTCCCGCTATCCGAAAGATGACGGGACACCTTAATTGCCAAAGATAAAGGCGCGGAGATTTGCCCTACAAATCCCCGAAGTCAATTCTCCCTAAAGGAGGACTTCCCTTCCAACTCCAGCAACCGCCGCTTCAGGGCAAGTCCCGCCGCATAGCCGACCAGGGAGCCGTCGGACCCGATAACCCGGTGGCAGGGAACGACGATGGCGACGGGATTGCGGTTGTTGGCCATTCCCACGGCCCGGACCGCCTTGGGTCGGCCCACGGCCTCGGCCACTTCCTTGTAGGAACGGGTTTCCCCGTAGGGAATCTCCCGCAGGGCCTGCCAGACGGCACGTTGGAACTCGGTTCCCCGCAGTTCCAGGGGCAGGTCGAAATCCCGCCGCGTGGCCGCAAGGTACTGCCGCAGCTGCAGGGCCGCTTCCCGCAGCAGGTCCGTTTCCTCCCGGGGGCCCTCATGGTCGAGGATTTTCCGTCCGCCCCAGTCCAGGGCAACGATCCGACCGGCCTCCTCCACGATGACGATCTCCGGCATTTCCGGCATCTCGGCAAACCTGTACGAAAAATGATTCCGGTTCATGTCTTCCCCTCCTCTTCGGCCATCAACGCCTTGAATTCCTTCTCGTCGATACTTTCCTTTTCCAGCAGGATTCCGGCAATCCGTTCCAGGAGGGGCAGGCCGGAGCGGAGCCTCTCCTTCACCGATTCGTAGCGGAGGTCCACGATGCGGGCTATCTCCTCGTCGACGTACTGCTGGGTCGCCTCGGAGTATTCCCGGTGGAAGCCGGGTTCCGGGGCCTGATCGCCGAGCATGCCGGAGCCCCGCCGGGTAAGGGCGATGTTCCTGAAGCGGCCGCTCATTCCGTAATCGGTGATCATCCTGCGGGCGATGTCGGTGGCCCGACCTATGTCGTTGGCCGCCCCGGTGGAAATCTTCCCGAAAACGATCTCCTCGGCGGCCCGGCCCCCCATCAGCACGTCGATCTTGCCCAGCAGTTCCTCCTCGGTCATCAGGTGGCGGTCCTCAACCGGCATCTGCAGGGTGTAGCCCAGCGCCCCCAGTCCCCGGGGCACGATCGAGATCTTCTGCACCGGGTCGGAATCCGGGGTGAGCGCGGCGATAATGGCATGCCCGGTCTCGTGATAGGCGACGATGCGGCGTTCGTGCGGGGAGATCACCTTGGTCTTTTTCTCAAGGCCGGCGACGGTCTTCTCGATGGCCTCGAAGAAGTCCTTCTGGACGACCAGGGAACGCCCGGCGCGGACGGCGAGCAGGGCGGCCTCGTTGACGATGTTTGCAAGGTCGGCCCCGGCAAAGCCGGAAGTGCTCCGGGCCACCGCGGCCATGTCCACGGCGGGATCGAGCTTGACATGCCTGGCATGGATGCGGAGGATCGCCTCCCGGCCCTTGAGGTCCGGCCGATCCACCAGGACCTGCCTGTCGAAGCGGCCGGGCCGGAGCAGCGCCGGGTCCAGCACGTCCGGCCGGTTCGTGGCGGCAAGGATGATCAGCCCGCCGGCACCGTCGAAGCCGTCCATCTCGACCAGAAGCTGGTTGAGGGTCTGTTCCCGCTCGTCGTTGCCCCCGCCGATAGCGTTGATCCGGCTCTTGCCGATGGCATCCAGCTCGTCGATGAAGATGATGCAGGGCGCCTTGTCCCTGGCCTGCTTGAAGAGGTCCCGCACCCGGGCCGCCCCCACGCCGACGAACATCTCCACGAAGTCCGCACCGCTCATCCGGAAAAAGGAAACCCCGGCCTCCCCGGCAACCGCCCTTGCCAGCAGGGTCTTGCCGGTCCCGGGCGGCCCGACAAGAAGCACGCCCTTGGGAATCTTCCCCCCGATCTCCGTGTACTTCACCGGGTTCTTCAGGAAGTCCACGACCTCGACCAGCTCCTCCTTGGCCTCGTCCACCCCGGCCACGTCGCCGAATCGGGTGGCGATGTCCCCCTCGGCGACTATCACCGCCCGGTTCTGCCCCACCGAAAGGACCCCGCCCCCCATCCCGCCCATGCGCCGCATCATGAAGCGCCAGACGACGACGAGTAGCGCGAGGGGAACCATCCAGCCGAGGAGCATGTTGAGGATGCCGCTGCCTTCCCGGGAGACGGCGTAGTAGGAAACGCCCATCCGGTCCATCAGCGAAAGGAATTCCGGATGGTTGATCGGCACCGTCCTGAAGACCCTCCCCCCGGACTGCGGCCCCGAAAAGCCCCCCGGCTCCCCGTCCGAATATCCGAAGAAAAAGGTGTCGGTAATCCTGACCCGCCTGATCTCGCCGCTCTCTATCTTTGCCTTGAATTCGGAAAAATCGAGCGGGGGATTGGCCCGGGTCGAAAAGACATAGTTGAAGACGCCCATCGCCACCAGGAGTATCCCGGCGTAGATCGCCACCGGCTTCCACCCGTTCGGCCCCCGTCCCGGCAGCCGAAGCCCTTCGCGCAGCCATTCGAAGGAAAACGGCGAACGGTCGTTCTTGTCCTTCCTGTCCTCGGAATCGTTGTCCATTTGCTTTAGATAATAGCACAAAACGGGTCCGATTGGAATGGTTGCCGGCATATCCCCAGGGCAACAGCATTTAACTTTTGGCCCCGCCGAGTAACCGCGCTTTTGTGCGGTTTAGGTTGGGGAAGAGATTCAACCACGGAGTTACACGGAGAACACGGAGTTTCAGTTCGAGATTCT
>WQZW01000123.1 GCA_009780545.1 Treponema sp. | reverse complement strand
CTACGATTGATCGAGAAATCCTACAAGTGCCCAACATAGCTGCTCCAATGAAAGGATGTTTTTTTATGCGGCCCCCGAGATCGGGAACCAGTTTCGTAGATTACCGGATCGTAGGAATTTTGGAAAGCCCGGCTGCGCCTGGCGGAGTGTCCCGTATGCAGTGGGCACGATGCTTGACGGTTCCCGTTTCTTCCACTACCATTAAATGGTCAAAAAGGGGTTTCCGTCGGGAATGTCGGGAATTTGCCTTTATGTCTATCCGTATGTCAAAGGAGTTTCCCTTGAAACGAAAAAGTTTGTTTGCGATTTTACCGCTTCTGGCGATCCTGGCTTCCTGCGCTCCGGAAGAGGCGAAACAGGCGCGGGAGGGCAAGTACGGCGGCGTCGTGCGTTTTGCATGGTCGGCCGGCCCTGTCCGCCCCAACTTCATCCTAAGGAGAAGCGGTCCCGGCGGCATCATCCGCGACCTGCACTGGGGCCGGCTGTACAGCATCGGGGCCGACGGCGGCGTGATTCCGAGCCTTGCCACCGGCCACACCGTTTCCGACGACGGCCTTGTCTACACGGTGAACCTTCGCCGGGACGCGCTCTGGCACGACGGCGTGCCCTTCACCTCCGCCGACGTGGTGTTCTTCCACGAGTACGCTCCCCTCGCCCGGGATGCTTCCATCGATGCCTTTACCCCGCCGCCGTCCGATTTTCGGGTGGTTGCCTTGGACGACTTTACCGTTCAGTTCATCCTCGAACGGCCCAACCCGTTTTTTGCCTGGCAGCATCAGTTCGTCGAGTACATGATCCTGCCGAAGCATATTTGGCAGGACATTGACCCGGCGCAGTGGGATTACATCACCGACCTTGACGTACTGGGCGTCGGAATCGGCCCGTTCCGGCTGGTGGAGCTCCGCATGGACGAGTTCGCCCGTTTCGAGCGTTTCGACGACTTCTGGGGCGGCCGGCCGTACCTGGACGGCTTCGTCTACCAGTTCATTCCGGACACCACTTCCCGCATGGCGGCCTTTGAATCCGGCCAGCTCGACCACTTCATCGGCATCACCAGGGCTTTTTATTCAAGCCAAAAGGACAATCCCAGGTTCGGCTTTGAGTTTTTGCCCTCCGGCCTTATGACGCTGATGTTGGTCAACCACAACGATGCGCGGATAGGCGATCTGGCCGTGCGCCAGGCCCTTGCCTACATCATGGACCGCGACAGCATCAGGACGCTGACCGAAGGCTTTTCCGCCCCGATGCTCAGCGCGATCACTTCCTCGGACACGTTCTACAATCCCGCGGCGGCCGATGCCTCGGCTTTCGAGTTCAGCATCGAGAAGGCGATTCAGGTGCTTGAACAGGCCGGTTGGATGCCCGGCGCCGACGGAATACGGGAGAAAAACGGGCGCCGCCTTGACTTCGAGATACTGTCAAGCCAAACGCCCAACTACGAGATGATGGGAGTTCTGGCGATGGATTCCGCCCGCCGTGCCGGCATTCGGCTGAACGTCCGTTTCGTGGATGCGGCGTTGTGGTCCGAACGGGTTTTCGTCCTGCAGGACTTCGACCTGGCCTTCAACGGGATGATCATGGGCCCGACTCCGGCCGGCTACAGGGACATGTACTCCAAGGGGAACTTCACCACGTTCGTCAACGACGAAGTGGCCGAGCTTTTTACCCGTGTGGACGTGGCCACCTCGGAAGAGGAAATCCAGACCCTTATGGATCAAATCCAGTACGTGATAACCAGGGAACGCGCGGCGATCTGGCTTTGGGAAGGCGTGCAGGGAATCTCCTGGACCAACGGCCTTAACGTAAGCGAGGCCGGAATCTCCGGCCTGTACGAACGCTGGAACCACGTCGGCAGGATGTTCTTCGAGTAAATCCCCAGGGTCGGGTTGGGAGAAAAGGTGGTCGGATACATCGTAAAGCGTCTTCTGATGGTGATTCCCATGCTCTTGGGGATCACCGTTACGACCTACATCATCATGGATGCCGCTCCCGGAGACGCAGCCCTGCTTATGTTCATGGATCCGGACATGATCGGCGATCCTGCGGCGATGGAAGCCGTACGGGCCCAGCTCGGGTTGGACGGCCCCATCCATATCCGCTACGTCAGGTGGCTGGGGCAGGTTCTGCAGGGCAACTTCGGCAATTCGTACATAAGCCGGCAGCCGGTTCTGGGCGAAATCGCCATGCGGATAGGGCCCACGATTCGGCTTACGTTCAGCGCGCTGGTCCTTTCCGTCGTCGGGGGCATCGGTGTCGGGGTTTTCTGCGCCAAACGCCAGTACAAGGTTTCCGACTACGTGATGTCGGTTCTTGCCATGCTGGGCATGTCCATCCCCAATTTCTTTTTCGCCATTTTGCTCATCCTCCTTTTCACCCTCAACCTCGGCTGGCTTCCCTCGATGGGGCTTAGGACGGTGGGCCTTTCCGGTTCCTGGCTTGCGACGTTCGTCGATCAGGCGCGCCACCTCGTCATGCCGGTTTTGGCGCTTTCCCTTACCGGAATGGGCACGTGGATGCGGTTTCAACGGGCCAGTTATCTCGAGGTGATGAATCAGGACTACATCCGGACGGCCCGAAGCAAGGGCCTGAGCGAGGAGACGATAACCTGGAGGCACGCCTTCAAGAACGCCTCGATCCCGATAATCACCATGCTCGGGGGAACGATTCCGGCATTGATAGGCGGCGCGTTCATTATAGAAAATGTGTTCGGGTTGCCGGGCATGGGCAGTTACGGGGTCAACGCGATCCTGCGGCGCGATTATCCTGCGATGATGGCGGTGGTTTTTTTCACTTCCATTTTGGTGATGATAGGAATTCTGATCTCGGACGTCCTGTATGCGCTGGTCGATCCGAGGGTGAAATACGTATCCGACGACAGGCCGGAATAACGGTCGGGAGCTTTTTTGAGTATGGAAAAATCATTGACAGAAAACGGCGGCACCGAATCCGGCCGGACCGAGTCCGGCGATGACGAGGAGGCGTTCTTCTCGACCAAAATCGCCGGATTCTGGACCTTGGTATGGAGACGGTTTTGCCGGCACAAGTTGGCCCTTTTCGGCGCTTCCGTATTGGGCCTTTTAATCCTGATCGCCGTTTTTGCCGACTTTATCACCCCCTACGGTTACGACGAGGTGAACATGGCCGCCCTTATCGACGGCCGTCCGGCACCGCCTTTTTCAGGCGGGCACATTTTCGGTACCGACAATTTCGGCCGAAGCTACCTTACCCGAATCCTGCACGGCGGTCGGATTTCGATGTCCGTCGGGCTTGTTTCCATGGGGATTGCGCTGTTGATCGGCGTGCCGCTCGGATGCCTGGCCGGATATTTCGGCGGCTGGGTGGATGCGGCGATCATGCGGCTGGTCGAATTCCTCAGCGCGATACCGGTTTTGTTTTTGATACTGATCGTGAACGGAATGGTGATGAATCCGAGCATCTATTACGTCATGGTGATAATCGGAATTTTCGGCTGGATGGGAGTCACCAGACAGGTGCGGGGGCAGTTTCTGTCGCTGCGCCGGCAGGAATTCGTGCAGGCGGCTTTTTCGCTCGGCTATCGGGACTCGCACGTGATCTTCCGCCACATCCTGCCGAATGCGCTCGCTCCGGTGATCGTCTTTGCCACGATGGGAGTCGCCGGCGCGATCCTTACCGAGTCGGCCCTTTCCTATCTCGGCATGGGCGTTCAGGAACCGATCCCGAGTTGGGGGGCCATGCTGCGGGCCGGGCAGGGGCATCTGCGCACCTCGCCCCACATGGCGGTTATTCCGGGGACGTTCATCATGATAGTCGTTCTTTCGCTCAACTTTTTGGGCGACGGCCTTCGCGACGCCCTCGATCCCCGAATCTCGAAACGCTAGGCGGGGGATGTTTTGGACGATACGACATGCGGCAAACCCGGAATGCTTAAAGTAAGAAATCTTCACATCGGTTTCAAAACGCCGGAAGGTTTCGTGCGGGCGGTTACCGGAGTCGGCTTCGACATTGGGCCGGGCGAATCGGTTGCGCTGGTCGGCGAATCCGGTTCGGGGAAAAGCGTTACGGCCCTTTCCTGCCTGCGCCTTCTTCCGGAACCGCAGGCGTCGGTAACCGCCGACGTAATGGATTTCGACGGAACGAATCTGCTGACTCTCGCCCCCGGCGAAATGCGCAAGGTTCGCGGCAATAAAATTTCGATGATTTTTCAGGAACCGATGACCAGCCTCAACCCGCTTTTGACCGTCGGTTTTCAGATCGCCGAAGTCGCTTCCCTCCACATGGGCTTCGACAAAAAAAAGGCCCTTGCCTATGCGGTGGAAATGCTCGGACGGGTGGGCATTCCGGATGCCGAAAAACGCGCCGGGGAATATCCGCACAGGCTGTCGGGCGGCATGCGGCAGCGGGTTATGATCGCCATCGCCCTGGTCTGCAGCCCCCGGTTTCTCATCGCCGACGAACCGACCACCGCCCTTGACGTTACGATTCAGGCACAGATCCTCAAGCTGATCGACGACCTGCAAAAGGAAAGCGGCATGGCTTTTCTCCTGGTTACCCACAACATGGGCATCGTCGCCCAGAAAGCGGAACGGGTGATGGTGATGTATGCCGGCCAGATAGTCGAGTCGGCCCCCACGGCGGACATTTTCGACCGGCCGGCCCATCCCTACACCGCAGGTCTCTTGGCTTCGATTCCGTCGGCCACCGAAAAGGTCGCGCGGCTGAACGTTATCCGGGGAACGGTTCCCAGCCCGATGTTTTTTCCCGCCGGTTGCCGCTTTAACCCCCGATGTCCTTTTGCGACAAAGGAATGCGCCGACGAGCAACCGGAGATTCGCGAGATGGAGCCCGGGCATCTGGTGCGTTGCCACTATCCGCTCCGGCAGGGGGCAAACGGATGAACGGCATTACGGAAGGGCACATGGACGACGGCGGGGCGAAGGTCGCGGTAAAAAACCTCCGCCAATACTTTCCGGTCTCCGCAGGTTTTGCCCGGAAAAAACTGCTTGTCAAGGCCGTGGACGACGTAAGTTTTTCGATAAGGGCCGGCGAAGTGCTCGGGCTGGTCGGGGAATCCGGTTGCGGCAAAACCACCCTGGGGAAAACGCTGCTGCACCTGATTCCTCCGTCGGGCGGCGACGTCTTTTTCGACGGCCGTTCCCTCGGTGCCATGAAAAAAGAGGAACTGCGCCTGCAACGCCTGAAGATGCAGATCGTCTTTCAGGATCCCTACGGTTCGCTTAATGCCCGGATGTCGGTGGGGGCGCTTTTGCAGGAACCGCTTCTGTATCACCGTCTCTGTTCCGGCCGGGACAGCCGGGAAAAGGTGGAGGAACTGCTGAGCCTTGTGGGACTGCGGCCCTTCCATGCCCACCGCTATCCTCACGAGTATTCCGGCGGCCAGCGTCAACACATAGCCATCGCCCGTGCCCTGGCCGTGAACACAGAGTTCATCGTCTGCGACGAGCCGGTTTCCGCCCTGGACGTTTCCGTTCAGTCCCAGATTCTCAATCTTTTTTCCGACCTTAGGGAACGGCTGAATCTCACCTACCTTTTCATTTCCCACGATTTGAGCGTGGTGCGCCACATT
>WQZW01000122.1 GCA_009780545.1 Treponema sp. | reverse complement strand
ACGTCGTTGACCGAGGTGTTCGAGGCCCCGTCGATCTCGATGACGTCGAGGCTGGAGCCGGCCTTGATCGCCAGGCAGTTGTCGCAGGTTCCGCAGGGCCCTTTCTCCGGCCCCTCGCGGCAGTTCAGCGAACGGGCGAGGATTCGGGCCGCGCTGGTCTTGCCGCAGCCCCGGGGCCCGGAAAACAGGTAGGCATGGGCGATCTGCGAGTTCCGCAGGGAGTTTTTCAGCGTGGAAACGACGAATTCCTGCCCGGCAAGCTCGTCAAACGTCTTGGGACGACGCCGCGTGGCGGTAACTTCGTAGGCGGGAGGGGCTTCTGCGTCTGCCATGGCCCCAGTATACATCCTCCGGCCGGAAAGAAAAAGTGCCCTGCCAGGAATTCCACGGCGCGGCGGCTACCGCTTACTGTTGCTTCCTTCCGGACCTGGCAGGGTTGGGCGGCGCCCACCCGCATGGCTCCTGGCAGGACGGATCATTGTAGCACGATTCCGGAAAGAAGGGCAATGGGTTTGCCGACAAGTGAAAGGAAGACGAAGAATCATGGATTTCTACGGTTGCGACAGGAAAGGGCCTGCAGGATTCGGGGGCCCGGGGTAAGCTTCCCGCCGTCGGCGATTTAGGTTTGCCCGGCACCTCCCTGCCCAGCCGACCGAAAATCGATTGACCGGAGAGGTGACGCCCAAAAATAAAACCCAATCGAAAAGTCGGTTGCCAAAAAAATAAAAAAACGGGGGAACATCGATCAGACCCTGATGCCGTAATTTGATCGACGACATCTACCTTTTTTACGAAACGAATATGCAACCGTACCATGAGAACGGCAACCGTCATACGGAACAGAAAAACTACGATACGGCGCGCGAAGGTCGTCGGTCATTTTCGGTTCGGCATTGCGGGGAATCACAAGGTATTGACAGCATTTAAGCGATAGACTATGCTGACAAAAGCCGAAGGGCCCAAGCCCTGCCAGGCAAACAAAAGGAGAGTGTCATGGAAAACTCGGGGAAAAAGAAAAGCGGGTTGTTTGGATGGTATTTCAACACGAACCTGCTCGTCCGCATTCTTATTGCGCTCGTTTTGGGTGCGCTTGCGGGGATCATCTTTCAGGAAAAGATTTTGTGGATACAGCCGTTGGGGCAAATTTTCATCCGGCTTCTTTTTATGATCATGGTCCCCGTAATTTTTTCAACGCTCGTTGTCGGTGCCGCTTCGGTCAGTCCCAAGCAGTTGGGCAAGGTCGGCGTTCGGGTTATGCTCATTTACGTCCTCACTTCGTTTGTCGCGGTAGGCACGGGGTTACTTGCGGGCAGCATTTTCAGGCCGCGCGTTAACTTGGGATCTATCGCGGACTTTGGGGAATATGCGGGCAAGGCTTCCGAAGCGCCGCCTTTGTCGGAAACCTTCCTTAATATCATCCCGACCAACATCGTCGATTTTGTCGCACGGCAGCAATTGCTGGGAATTATCTTTTTCACGCTCTGCTTTGGAACCGCCATCGCCATACTGCGCGAAACCGGCAACGAAAGAACAAAAAACGCCGCGGAAACGGTTTTCAACTTTTTCGACGGCTGTGCGGAAATCATCATCAAGATGGTCAAGGGCATTATGGAGTACGCGCCTGTCGGCGTATTCGCGTTGATAGCGCACGTGTTCGCCACCGCCGGCGCCCGCGTTGTCGGCGGTCTTGCCATGGTGGTCGTAACGACCTTTTCGGCCTACCTGTTCTACATCGTCGTTTGGTATCTTCTGATTTGCGTTAAATTAATCGGCGGTTTAAGCATCAGGCGTTTTATCGTAGGTGCGAAAGAGGCTTTTATTACCGGCTTTGTAACCAGAAGCTCGGCGGCGTGCTTGCCGGTAACGATGCAGTGCGCCGAAAAAATTGGACTTCCCAGGGACGTGTACTCGTTTGCGTTGCCGCTTGGCGCAAACATTAACATGGACGGAACCGCCATTTATCAAGGCACGGCCGTTATGTTCATGACGTTCAGCGTTTGGGGACAGGGGCTTAGCGCATCCCAAATGGTGATCGTCCTTATAATGTCTACCCTTGCTACCATAGGTACGGCAGGAGTTCCGGGAGGCGGCGCATTAATGTTGCTGATGGTGCTCACCCAACTGGGATTGCCGGTGGAAGCGGGAACCGCCGCCGCCGCCGCTTATGCGATGATCTTGGGCATCGACGCACTGCTCGATATGGGGCGCACGGGTATCAACGTCGTCGGTGATCTTGTGTACCTGTCGGCACTAACCAAACGGATGGGCACGCTGGATATAACGAAGTGGCGCTGACTTAGACCGCTCCAATTTTATGTCGAGGGCAAAAGGGAATCTTTCCACGAAAGTCCCTTTACCCTTGACAGCTCTCGGCCCGATAATCAACTATGTGCCGGTCCTCGTCGACCGGGCTTCCTTCACCTCGAGCATGTAATCGGTACTTTCTGTTCATGCCCGCGCGCTCAGGCGGATCGGGCCGCCCTCGGAACCCTCCTTCGGATAAACGTATTGGGATTAAGTTAGATTCTTTTTGCAACAATGCAAGGGGGGTTGACAAATGTCATTTTTTTTCGTAAGCTGAGCGCATACTATCTGGAGGTGAGAAAATGAAGGAACAGGGATTTTTCGACGACTTGAGGAAGGAACTTAGGGACGTCGAATTGCGGGTAACCGAAACGATCATCAAGGCCATGCACGAGCATTACGATCTGCTGCTGCAATCCGGCAAAACGGAGGCCGAGGCCCGCAAGGAGCTTGGCGACCCCAAGGACGTGGCCAAGGAAATTTTCGAGCAGGAAGCCCTGATGATCGCCGACGAAAAAAGTGCGTCGAAACTGCAAAAGATCGATGCCAACGGGTTCAGGATGCCGTTCGTGGCCGATGAGATTAAAATGAATTTCATCAACATGGATATGGAGATCGGCGAGTCCCAATCGGAGGAGATACAGTTTGTCGGTGTCAGCAAAGAGGACATCGACAAATGTTTTACCATCGAAGTGAACCAAAATGTCCTGACAATAAAAGACCGTTACAAGTTCAATCTCGTCAGCTATGTCAGGCACAGACGACAGCAGGCGAAGTTGCTGTTGCCGAGGAACTATCGCGGCGAAATCAACCTTGGGATAATCAACTCGAACGTGATAGCGGAAAACATACGCTGCGGCCACATGACCGTAAACGCAATGGCGAATTTGATGAGCGCGAGGGGAATTGCCTGCGACTCCTTCAAGTTGCGCTGTTCGGCTTTCAATCTTAAAGCCGACAAATCGTCGCTGGGAAATTGCGACATTGCCTGCACGGCCAGCACCCTGAATTTTACCGATGTCGATTGCTCCAAACTGGATTTGAAGAACGCGGCGAGTACGGTCGAGTTTGTCCGGGGAACGGCCGAGGCGTTGTTTCGAAATCTCTGATCCGCAAAACGTAACATAAAACCCCGCCAGAAACGGCGGGGAACGTACCCTTCGAAAACGACCAAAGCTACGCAGGCAGCTTTGGTCGATCTGTTAGCAAGATTCAAACACCGAACGAAAATTTCCGGCGATTACCGACTCAAGGCCTTCGACCGTTTCGGCAGGGCTTTCCGCATTCCTGCGGAGGGCGGCCATAACCTCAAGAATCGCAGGAAGGTCGCCATAAGTTGAGAAAGCGGAACCTCGAAGCGGCTGGTAGGGGGAATCGGTTTCGGTAAGGAGGCGGTCGGCGGGAAGCAGGGCGGCGCAACGCATCGCCTCCTTGTGATTCAGGGCCACGCCGGTGCCGAAGGAAAAAAATGCGTTTATTCCCCGGCCGAGCAGGGACCGACCCTCGCCCGGGGTGCCGGACCAGGAATGGAAGATCACCGACCGGCAGCGGGCAAGGTCCCGGGAGCGGGCAAAGACCTTGTGCATCGCCCTGCGGACATGCAGGACCAGGGGCAGGCCGTAACGGAGCGCGGCCGCCAGGTGTTCGGCAAAGAGCAGGTCCTGGACGGCTTCGCTTGCGCGGAAGCCGGCATCGTACAGGTCGAAGCCGGTTTCGCCCACGCCGGAAAGCCTTCCTTCCCGGCCGAGCAGGTCCAGAATCCTCAGGCCCTCGTCCACCGTGGGAAACTCCCCGGGCCGTTCGGCGAGGCGACGGGGCATCTGGGGATGCACGGCGAAACAGGGGTACAGGGGAACGGCCTTTCCCGAAAGTGCCTCGCAGAACTCGAACTCGGCAAGGGTCGTGGCGCTGGAGGCACAGGAGACACCCAGGGCCAGCCGTCTGCCCTCGGCATCCGGCTCCGGGCGGGCCAGATCGGCGGGGTGGCAATGGGCATCGCAGAGCACGTGCGCTACCAGACCCTTCCTGCGGCCAAACCCCAACGTTCGCCGACATAGGCACCGAAGGCCTCGGCCTCGCCGCGGAACACCTCGCCGAAACGGGCGAAGGAACCGGAAGCGTCCCGCAGGTGCCGGTTCGCGTCCCACCAAGCCCGATTGGTAATCCTGGAAGGCATCGTTACCGAAAAGTACTGCCCGGCCCGTTCCGTCGGCTGTTGCAGGACGAAGGAGGCGAATTCCTTAAGGACGATGTAATCGACCCCGATGTCGTATTCCGCATCGTCAAGGAAGGTAAGCATCATCTGCTGGGCATCGGCGGGAAGGCCGTTCCAGCGTTCGGCGGCAAACCGGCGGAAGTCCCCGTCGATGGCGAACAGCCCGTGAAAGCCCTCGTGCGTCATCAACAGGGAACGGAGGGCGGCGTTCGACTCGCGGGAAATCGACAGCACCGCCCCGCCCGAACCGACAAGGGAGCCGCCCGCCTCGGCAACGATTCCCCCTTCCAGAAGGATGTTCCGCAGTTCCAGTTCCTCGGCGCCCAGGGGAAAGCCTTCGGCTCCGGCCCTCGCGAAAAAGGCCGCCAGGTCGCCGGAACCGTAGTCGTGGGCGTTCCAGCCATGCAGGTCGGCGATTTCCTGGTTCCCGGCAAGCCGGCCCCGGAAGCCGCGTTTCTCGGCAAAGAAGGCCAGCCGCTTGAACAGCCCGTCCTGCATCCGGTAATCGGCGGTGTCGAAGATGAGGATCGAGGGGAAACGCCGCCAGCGGAAAACCTCGAAGCGGGGATTCCTCCAGGATTCGGCCGGCCAGGCAAGTATCTCGTCGGGGTTTGCGAGTATCGGTTCCGGCGAGGACGGCCTTTGTCCGAAGTCGCTCCGACCCCGTCCGTCCGGCTCGAAAACCAGGTGAACCGGGCCGGCCGGCTTTTCCCTTTGAGGAACGCAGGAAAGCAGGATTACCGTCATCGCCAAGAGGAACGGCAGGAAGCGGTATGCGCTGCCGGCAGTTCGGATCGATGTTGCGGGGGACGGTCCATCATCTTTCGGATGATGGACTTGGAGTCTTGCAAGGCAAAACTCCATCCGATCATTGCGGGGGCGTTGCGGGGGTGGAACCCCCGCTCGGGGGGTAACGGAAGCCGAAGGTTGCCGCGGGTTGTCGTCCACGACAACCTGCGGCAACCTTCGGGTGGAGTGAAGGGGGGTTTGCCCCCCCTCATTAGGTATTGAATTTCCGGATGTCCTGCCGCTCATCACATACTCCCCATCGCCATATTACGGAAGAAACTTT
>WQZW01000121.1 GCA_009780545.1 Treponema sp. | reverse complement strand
TCGGGCAGGGACTCGTCGGGTATCAGATCCAGGAGGTGTTCCTCGCCGTCGGGACCGCGCAAAGGCACGTTGAGGCTCGCGCCCACCGAGGGGAGGTTCGCCGACTTTTTGACGGAGGCGACGCCCGTCCTGATGAAGCCGGCGATCTCCGCCGGAAATAATGAGAGTGACCGAGCCCACTTAGCTTCAGACTCGCATCAGTTGGGGGCGGTTTTACTCCGAAAAACCACAAGCCAACCTGCCGTCCGCAGATTGGCCGTTCATCCCTAACTTCCCCCAAACCTCAGTGGGTCGCCCCGGCATGGCCTTTGATGTCCTCCGGGTTTTCCGCGATGGCCCGGACGGCGAACTCCAGCGCGCGGGCTATGGTCGCGATCGGCATGCTGGGGGTTCCCTCCGGCCGTTCGACGACCTGGGCCGTGTCGAAGGGCACGTGGACGAAGCCTCCCCGCAGTCCGGCGAACTCCGTGGCGGCCATGTGCAGGAGCCGGTACATAACGTCGTTGCAGACGAAGGTTCCGGCGGTGTAGGAAATGCCGGCCGGAATTCCCTGCTCCCGGACGGCCCGAACCATGGCCTTTACCGGCAGGCCGGAAAAATAGGCCGCCGGCCCGCCCGGAACCACCGGCTCGTCCGAGGGCTGCATTTTCTCGTTGTCCGGGATTCGGGCCTCCATCAGGTTGACGGCGACCTTCTCCACCGAAATCACCGAACGGCCGCCGGCCTGTCCCACGCACAGCACCGCATCCGGCCGCCGTTCCTTTATCAGCCGGCGCAGCACATCCCCGCATTTGCCGAAAACCGTGGGAATTTCCGCAACCGCGACTTCCGCGCCGGCGATGTTTTCCGGCAGAAGTTTTACCGCCTGAAAAGCCGGATTGATCGCGTCCCCGCCGAAGGGATCAAAACCCGTTACCAAAATTTTCATCGAACGCCTCCTCCGTTATGTCCCGGTTCCGCCGGGATCAGCTAAAAAGTATCATCAGGATAATCTGGAAAACCATCACCGGCAACGCCACCGCAAGCTGGTTCCGGATCACCGTGTACTTTCCCCTCATCTCCAGAATCGCCACCGGCACGACGTTGAAGTTCGCCGCCATCGGCGTCATCAGCGTCCCGCAGTAGCCGGTGGTCAGCGCGAGCATTCCCACCACGGCCGGGTTCGCACCATGGGCCAGCACGAACGGCGCGCCGACACCCACGGTCATCACCGTTATTGCGGCAAATGCGTTCCCCATTATCATCGTGAACAGAACCATCCCCAAACAGTACACGATGATGCCGACCGTAACGTTGCCGTCCGGAATGATCGGGCGGACAAGAGAGGCGATGGTGTCGCCGACTCCTGCGGCGGTAAATACCGCACCGAGGGAGGCCAGCAGCATCGGCAGCATGCACAGCGGGCCGATGGTATCCAGAAAGCGTTTGGAGTCGGCGAGAAAGATTTTCGGCCGGTTTTCGCGGTTGAAAAGCGCGAGGGTAAGGCCGGAAACCGCGACGCCCACGCCGAGACCGACGAGGGCGCCGAAGCGCGGCAGGAAAATCGCAAAAAAGATCGCAAAGGTTCCGATGGAAAAGGCCGGAACGAAGATCTTCATGCCGATCCGCTTTGCCTGTTCCGCCGTGTACTCCGCGGAAGGAACGTCGTTGCTACCGGGCTTTACCCGCCTCAGTATCGCCGGCAGGGTCATCACGACGACGAGAATTCCGCTCACCGCATTCGGCAGCCAACGGCCGGCGGCAAGGACGACGCCCAGCGTTCCCCAGAAAACCGCCGTACCGACCGGCGAGGAATTTTTGCGGTCGCGCAGGTTGCGCAGCGCGCAGTACAGGCAGACGAAACCCATAAACAGGTACATCACCTCAAGCCCCTTCTGCGAGGCCGGGACCGAGGGGTTCAAAAACCATTCGACAATGAACATGCTACCCCCTTCCCGAAGTCCGTTCGGATCGGTCCGAACCTGCCGGCTTGGCGGCGTAGGCTTTCATCAGTTTCGCGTCCTTGCGGTAATAGTAGACAATTCCCCAAACCAGGGCAAAAATCGCCACCGGAATCGCGACCTTGACCAGCTCGATAAGCTCGACCTCGTAGCCGAGCCCGGCCAGCGTTGACTGCACCAGAAGATTTCCCGCGCCGGTAATGAAAAGAACCTGAAAGAAAAACCAGGCGACGTTTTCCATGCCGGAAGCCATCCCCTTGATTTCCTCGACATGCTTTTCCTCCGGCTCGTTTCCCCCTGCCTTTACCGTACCCAACGCCATCGGCATGACGACCGGCCTGACGAAACCGGCGACCCCGCCGAAGCTGACGTTAAAAATCCCGAAAATGCTCCGCATAATTCCGTAGCCGGCGATCACCGCGCCGGGACTCGCTCCCTTGAACCGCCCGATCAATTTTGCCGCCGACTCCCGCAGACCGTTCCGCTCCATCGTCCCTGTAACCAAAAGGATCAGGATGAAGGTCGCCATCACCCGGTTCGCGACAAAACTCGAACCTATGGTCGCAAGCAGCGTTACCGGATTCATCCATGCGGCAAGGGCCGTGGCCGCGATGCCCAACAGGATGATCAGTATCGGCTCCAGCTTGAACGCAAAGCCGACGATGACGACGACGATGCCGACCAGCCGAATCAGTTCCGTAAATTCCATCCGTTTTCCTCCGTTGAAAATATGCGGGTTTTGCCCACTGTTTGGAATCGATTGTACCGGGGAAAAATACGGTTGTCAAGAAACTAGTGCATGTCATGTGCGGTGTCATCCGGGTTATGAATTTAACAATGATATTGGTATGTCGTATGGGAAATACCGGTTTATTTTTTGCAAAAAGAAAATATGTCGCCAACCAAAAATTTAAGCTTCGCACGACAGCATTTTAGGCAACAGGCCAATGCCAAATACCGTTCCATTAACGCTGCCGGTGTCGTGTCCTTGACAAAATTACCTTCATTGTTCTTTTGTCAAAATTGTCTCATAAATGGCTTCTGCCAAATCCGGCTTCAATTGCCAGATAAATGGCGTTTCGGTGTCTCCGCCATCGAAAAACAAATCCCAAAATTTGTATTTTTGGGATTCCCTGGTCGATAAGCCGATGTCGTGCTTCGTCGCTATGCGCTTTGCGTAATCGCCAACCCACAAGTTCAAAGGCATCCCATGCCCCAGCATTTTACCTGCCTCATCTGAAGAAGCTTTGTGCTCTTTGCACGAATAAAACACTTGAAGCACTTCTTTGTCGTATGGCTTGGTGATTTCATCGTCCAGAAGCACCTTTATGAACTGTTCTTTTGTCAGATCGTTTGCCATTGTTTACCCCCTGCTATTTTCCAGTATTTTATCAGAGACCCTCGCCAGAATTACTTACTAGTGAAGTTAAGACACCCATGCGCAGCCATTTGGTGCAATTTCCCCGGTCTTATAGCAATAGCTAATAGATTCCTGAAACAAAGAATTCCAATATTCGCCAAATTTTACAAAATATTCTGCTCTCCCATTAATAACCATGTGAATGAAGGCACCTCGTTCTCGTCTGCGGCCTCGTTTTATACATCCGCTTTGTGCTAAAAAACAAAATTCGCAGCCTTCACGATTCATGCTATTTAAAATCCTCGGAACAGAAGCTATATTCCATCTGTCATATCCAAAGGCAAAATCTGGGCTATCTGCAACTCCAGTGATGCACTTAAACAAATGCTCTCGTAGCTTCAAAGCAAAAGTATCTTCAATGTATTTATCCCCAAACCATTTGTATCCCATTTCATAAGCGATTTTTATGGCGCCTGATCTTCCACCAAAAGGGTTCATCTCATCAGTCATAAATTTATATCGATCTTTATCGACACCTGGTACAGATACAGAAAATCTTACACCTTTCATATTATCACCTATCAATATGGGCACTTCATTCAAAGAAAAACCTGTATCCCTTTTTTTGCTTTTCACTGCTTCCTTTATAGAACCAGACCTCTGCCTAGTGTGAAGGGTGTGTTTTCCAGTTGTTCTATCCAAAGATGCATATTTGTCAATATTATTAATTGTATCATAACCTTTAATACCTTTGACAATTTGTTTCTTCAGATTGTCATATTGTTCCATTGCTCGTTGTAAATCCCAATCGACAGTTTTCCCTAATTTATGATTGCAGGTGTTGCAAACCATATTCTCCAATTTCAACCGTCTGTTTCCGAGCGATTGTGGCACGATATGCTCTGGAGACCAAGATTCATCTGGCGGACTTTCTTTGCAGCAATAGATACATGCAGCCATCATCCTCCCCCAACCAACCCCAAATACCGCTCCATCAACGCCGCCACGATTTCGGCCTCCGTCATATCCTTGCTAAAATTATACAACTTCATCACAGCCCTGTCAAGCTCCTTGTGTGCCTTCAGCAGTTCGGGCGGCATTGAGAGCTGATTGTAGAGAGCGGCAAGACTGCTTTCGGGGTGCAATGCCCGTGCGTTTAATACAGCCTGTGCGAACCTTTCAATTTCCGCTTTCTGTGCGTCCGTTGAATCGGGCCACGGAAAATTGTTGTAGACAAGTGTGTTGGAATAACGGTAACGCATTTCAAGCCTTCCGCACACGTACCTTATCCAGGCATTATGGATGCTGGAAGTCAATACACCAAAATGATAAAGATTCGCATTCGAAACCGTGAATGTCGTATCACCCACGATGACATCCTTGCTTAAATATCCAATGGGAATATACCGTCTATGCTCCGATGACACTTTCGGCAGGACAATGTAATCCGTGTCAGGCTGCCTGTTGCTCTCGAACAAAAACGGAGTATCGGCCGCCTTGAGCGTGTTGGCCCTTGAACTTGCGAGCCTCATTTGGCGGCACTTTTCTATCCGCTCCTTTAACAGCGGCAATTTGAGTAAGTCGTCCGGAGCTGCATCGACGAGCCATAAACAGTATCGTTTTTTGTTGTTAAGGAATTCATTGCCCATCATATATTGCCTGACATACTTGGCCGCCGAAGGTTCTCTTTTGATGAAATCCTCGTATTCATCCTCCTCTATAATTAAGTTGCCGCCGTCCACCGGGTCGCTTCCCCGGGTGATTTCCGGCACGTCGCACAACGGTTTTTGCCGTTTGTCGATAAACACATTCGGAGCATCCAAAAGATAAGGATTTATATTCGGTGTAGTCCGTGCGTAGCTAAAACCGATAATCACGCAATGCACCGCCGCTTTGCCTTTCGCCTCGTTGCTCCACTTAAAGGTAGGTATCCCAAAATTGATGAAAATACCATTGTCCATTAGCGGTTTCCACAGAATTCCCGGTTGCTCGCCTTGCGTAATCGAGTTGGTGGAAACAAAAGCCGCCCTTGCCGCCGCGTCGCCCATCATATCCGCAGCTTTTTTGTACCATGCGGTAACATAATCCAAATTGCCCGTACCTTTCGTATTTCCAAAAACATGAAGCATATCGCTCTTCTGCGCGTCGGTCATTGTCCGTGCTCCGTTGAACGGCGGATTCCCCAAAATAAAACTCAGCTCCGTTTTCGGCACGACGCTTTCCCAATCAATACGCAAAGCGTTGCCGTGAACGATTGTCGCGGTTTTGGTCAAAGGCAGACGGGCGATGTACTGTCCGAACAG
>WQZW01000120.1 GCA_009780545.1 Treponema sp. | reverse complement strand
TATATGTCGGAAGTCCAGCCGATCCGCCTCCTTCTTCCCTCCGTGAAACTCCGTGTCCTCCGTGGTTTTGAATGCAAAAACGGAATCCGGGGTGCGACACTTGAGTAAATGCTGTTGCCCTGGATACGGAGGAGACGGTCCGGACACGGGACGAGGGCGACGGGGAGGTCCCAAGACCGGATCGGACGCGGCCCTTTTCCATCCGGCCGATTTGGGGTATAGTATCCCAGTTATGAGAGGGCGGGGATCGGTTCCAAAGACAGGCGGCTTTCCCGGCGGACCGGCCTTCGGTATGAAGGGCCGGGAAGAGGGATTCTTTCTGTTCAGGCCGTTTTCGTTCTTCAACCATGAGCCGGAATTCCTGCCGTCGGCGGGGGACGGCCCGGAGGATTCCGCTTCAGAGCCGGTGATCCTGATACGGGACGGGCTTCCCTACGTCGTCCCGGCGACCCGCGCCGAAGGGCCGGAGGACGAGTTTTCCCGGCTTGTCCGGACCGTTCTGGGCGGGGACTTGCGTCATGACGGCGATGCGTGCTAACATCGGCACTATGGTCGTGGCTTTTCCCGGTTCCTTCGATCCGCCCTCGCTCGGGCACCTGGACATCGTCAGGCGGGCGGCGGGGATGTTCGGGGAACTGCTCGTGATCGTGGCGGAAAACAGCCGGAAGAACTGCCTGTTTTCGGTCGCCGAAAGGGCCGACATGCTCGCCCGGCTTACCGAGGACCTGGGGAACGTCCGGGTCGGGACCTGCGGGGGGTTGCTGGTCGATTTCCTGAAGGCCGAGGGGATACGGTTGCTGGTCCGGGGAGTACGCGGGCCCGGGGATTTTTCCTACGAGTTCGACCTTGCCATGGCCTACGGGACCCTGGCACCGGGAATCGAGACGCTGTTCATGCCCTGCGACCCCAGGTACTTCGTGCTGCACTCCTCGCTGGTCAAGGAGATCGCCGCTTTCGGGGGCGACGTCGGCGGGATGGTGCCGCCGCTGGTCGCCGCGGCCCTGCGGGAAAAGTACGGACGGGGGAAAGGGCCGGCCGCCGGGCCATGACGGTGGCGCATGGGCCGACGGCCTCGGCTTGACAGGAATTTCGGTTTCTGATACTTTGACAGGGAGAGGTTTTAATGGCTGTACCTAGAGGGAAAACGTCGAAGGCGCGCACGAGCCGTCGGCAGACCATCAACATGAAGCTTACCGCACCCACTTTGGTCGAATGCGGCAGTTGCGGAAACAAGGTTCTTCGGCACCGGGTTTGCCCCAAATGCGGTTCCTACCGGGGACGGCAGGTGATTATTCCGGATTCCAAAGTCTGACAAGAGAGGAAAAAATGGACGAACTGTTTGAGAGGATAAGGAAACTCATCGCATCCAAGCTTGAGATCGATGAGGGCAAGGTTACGCTGGAAGCTTCCTTCCGGCAGGATCTCGGTGCGGACAGCCTGGACACCTACGAGCTGATCTATGCCATAGAAGAGGAAATGGGGATATCCATTCCGGACGAAAAGGCAAATGAATTCGAAACCGTCAAGGACGCCTACGAGTTCATCAAATCCCAGCAGAAATAGCCAGGGTAATTTTCGGGCCGTCGAACCGGAAAGAAAGAAGCAGCTTGCCGCTTTTCAGAAGACGGCCGGATTCAGGTTCAGGAGCCCGGAGCTCCTGAACCTGTCCTTTGTCCACAGATCGGTATCCAACGAAACAGGGACCCGCCTCAACAACGAAAGGCTCGAATTCCTCGGAGATTCCATTCTAGGTTCGGTCTGTGCGACCATCCTTTACGAGAAGTACCCGGAAAAATCCGAGGGCGAACTGGCCAAGATCATGTCGGTAACGGTGTCCGAGGAGGTACTCTGCACCGTGGCCAGGGGCCTGCGTCTGGATTCCTTCCTTTTGCTGGGCAAGGGAGAGGAGCTTTCGGGGGGCCGGGACAAGCAGGCGATTCTTGCCGACACGCTGGAAGCCCTGATCGGGGCCCTGTACCTCGATGCCGGCTATGCCCAGGCATTCAGGTTCGTCGACCGTTTCTTTTCCCCGGAGATCGAACGGATAACCGGCAGCGGGTACTGGAAGGACTACAAGTCGTTGCTTCAGGAAGCCTGTCAGCAGATGTTCCGCTGCTACCCGAGCTACCGGATGGTGAAGCTCTCCGGCCCCGACCACGACCACGTCTTCTGGATGGAAGTCAGCGTGGGGGGAACGGCGTACGGACCGGGATCCGGCAGGAGCAAGAAGGCGGCCGAACAGGAAGCGGCAAAGATCGCCTACCGGGCGATCCATTCGGCCGCGGGGGATGTATCCGAGGATCGGTTCGACGAAACCGACCCCCATCCCTCCGGTTATCCGTCACCCGCAGGATGATGGGCAACCGGAGGGATTTTCCGTATCCCATGTCGTCGACCTCCGGCTTGATCGGAGGGGACTCCGGGGCGGAAACCGTTTCCTCCTTGACGGGCGAAAGGCGTACCCGAATTCGGTTTAGCCCTTCGGGTCGGAGTGTCGATATTTAAAAACGGGTGGTACAGATGGCGATAGGCTACAGGTTGCGAAATTACGAGGGGCTCAGGTACTTCTTCGACCCGGACAAACTGGGTTACGAAGTGGACAGCCTCAATACGGACGGGGTTACCGGCGAGGTGGTGATCCCGGACCTGATAGACGAGTACCCGGTGGTCGCCATTGGGACGGCGGCCTTTGCCGGGGCAAGGAGCATCAACAGCATCGTAATTCCCACGGGCATCGTTACCATCGGCGGGAGGGCGTTCCAGCGTTCCGGGGTAGAATCGGTGAGCTTTCACGAGGGCAGCCGGCTTCGCAGCATCATGGAAAGCGCCTTCAGTTACACCGGAAACCTTCAGGATATCGTAATTCCGGCCAGCGTGGTTTCCATCGGCTACAACGCCTTCCTCCATTCCAGCATCGAGAGCATCGGCTTCGAGGAGGATTCCGGGCTGAAGTTCATGGACGGGGCCTTTGCCGGCACGAGAAACCTCCGGAGCCTGACGATTCCGGCCAGAGTGGACACGATAAGCCCCGGAGCGTTCTGGAACTCCAGCGTCCACACGGTAACCTTTTCCTCGGGCGAACATTTGAAGCATATCGAAAGGGACGCCTTCGGCAACGCCCGCAGCCTCCGAAACATCAACCTGCCGGTGGGCATCGAGTCCATCGGGGAGAATGCCTTCGTGGGCTGGACGCTGGCCCAGACGATCAGCGTTCCCTTCGTCTCCCTGGCCCGCGCGGACGCCGCCTGGGCCGGCGGGGGCGTTCCGGGAGCCTGGAGGTTCGGCTCCTTCGCCCAGATCGTCAGCAGCATCTCGGGCGAGCGTCTCTGGCAGTTTTCCTAGCCGGTTGGGGCAGAAGGAAATCTTAACGCGGGCTAATCCGGTTGATCGGCCGTTTTCCCCGCGCGGGGAATCCGGGAAAGTTCGGCAATCGCCTTCAGCAGGTCGGCGTCCCCGGCGATCTCGTCGAGGGTTGCCGGCAGCCGGTAGGTCCAGTTGAAATCGTTGCAGGTTCCGGGGACGTTGATCCGCTCGGCCCCGGGATCGCGGTCGTACCACCTGCCCGAAAGGTGCAGGAGGTCCTGTATCTGGAAAATCCGGATGCGGGAGGCCGCCGAGGCCGCCTTGGAAAGGACCGCCTTCGCCGTGCCGGGATTGTAGCCCCGGGGCAGCGAGGGAAAGCCCAGAAAGCCCGAGAACCGTTCCTGTTCGGCCTCTTCCTCCCACCACTGCCGCACGGTGGAGCTGTCGTGGACGGCCGGCGTGCAGACGGAGGGTTCCGGATACTCGCCGAAGGGGACGTAGGGATTGCCCTCCAGTTCCCACCGACGGTTCCAGCGCACCACCCGCAGGCCCAGTATCTTCAGTTTGGCCAGCACCTTGGGGACGCAGGCCGGAACCGCGCCGAGGTCCTCGGCGCAGGGCAGCATCTTCGAGGATTCGGCAAGCACAGCAAGCAGTTTCTGTCCCTGGGCCTCCCAGGTTTTCTCCGACTTCGCCGTATGCAGGGTTACCAGGCCGTCCACCTTCCACCGTTCCTCGTCGGACAGCGAACGGTAGGCGCGGGAATCCCGGTAGTACCAGGTCGGGGAGAACTTCCCTTTTTCGTATTCGAAGAACATCCTGTCCCGCCAACTCCTCAACAGGAAGGCCGTGGCCGCCCGGCCCATGTCCAGGGCCATGATGTCCCGCTCGCCCCGAATCTCGTCCCGGAACATCCACAGTTCCTCGTCCCCGATCCGTATCAGGGCCCGCTCCCGGACCTTATGCGCCCATTCCCGCACCTCGGCCTCGCCCGCGGCCTCCTCCCTGAGCGCGGAGTCCAGTTCTCCCGAGGGAATGTGCGGACGGGAAACCCAACGGATGCGGCCCTTGTCGAAACCGAGCCCGGTCAGTTCCGCCGTCCCGATGTGGTTATATGGAAGAAAGCGGCCGAGGACGGCGGATGCGTCCTCCGGCCGGATCGCCCAGATACGGAAAAAGCCCAGGACATGGTCGATACGGTACGCCCCGTAGTACCTTTCGGCGACGGCCAGCCGCTGTTTCCACCAGGCAAAGCCGTCCGCCTCCTGCGCGTCCCAGTCGTACAGGGGAAAGCCCCAGTTCTGCCCCTCCCGCGCGTACATGTCGGGCGGCGCCCCGGCATTAAGGTTTTGGACAAAGATTTCCGGCCGTGCCCATACGTCGTGGCTGTCGTCGTTCATCATGATGGGAAGGTCGCCCTTCAGCAGGATTCCGGCATCGGAGACGGCCTTGGCCGCCCGGCCGAACTGCCCGTCCAGCACGTACTGGAGCCAGGCCCAGAACAGGTGTTCCCCCCGCAGTTCCGGATCGTCCCAGAGCGAACGTATCTCCTCCGGGGCGATCTTGGAATGCCGTTCCCACCGCTTCCAGCTCCGTTCCCCGTTGGCTTCCTTCAGCCTCCGGTATACGGCGTACTCGGTCACCCAGGGATTCCCGACGATCCACTTGCCGAGGTCGCCTGAGGAACCGGCCTTCTTCCTGATCTCCTCGGCGCAGGCCACGTAGATCTCCCGCAGCAGGTTCATCTTGGCGCGGAGTATCTTGAGGTAGGGAAACCGCGTCTGCCCGGCGTACTCGGCATGGATCAGGGCGGCCTTGTCCTTGAAGCCCTTCGCCTCGTCCAGGTCGGCGATGCGGAGGTACAGCGGGTGCAGGGCCACCGAGCTGAGGCTGAAGTACGGCGAGCTTTCGTAGCCGGTATCGTTGACCGGCAATAGCTGGATCAGCCCGATTCCCGTCTCCCGGCAGAACAGCGCGAGCCGTTCCAGGTCGGGAAACTCCCCGACGGCGCTTCCCTCCGATCCCCGCAGGGCGCCCAGGGGCACCGCCACCCCGACCAACCTCGTCCTGTCCATTGCCGCCTCCTCGATCTGCTTTCCATTATAAGGAAGGTTCTTCCTTTTGAATAGGGTTGCTGTGCGTACCCACGCCATAAAGACCGTTCCATCCCGCAGTCTTCAAAAAATCTATAAAAAATGTTTTACACCAAACCGGGAGCATGGTAGAATAGGCGTATCTTACAAGACAGGAGAGAAGCTTATGAAAAAGATCGTTTCTTGCCTGCTCGTACTTAGCCTTACGGTATC
>WQZW01000119.1 GCA_009780545.1 Treponema sp. | reverse complement strand
TCCTTTATCGTTTCCGGCCCTCGGGGGCGGTTCGAATCATAAAAAAAGGCGATGGACCGTAAGCCGGGTTCTGTGGCGGTTGCCGACAACCATGGTTGCCGGCAATTCCGAGGTTGCCATCTGTCTGGAAAGACCGTTTCCGGCCTTTTCCGTGCAGCCTACCCGCGCTTGACCGGCGGGTCGCCGGCAGCCCGAACCCGCTTGCGGGTTCGGGAACGCGCTGCTTGGCTTTGCTCCTGACGAGGTTTGCCGTTCCGGCCCCGTTGCCGCGGCCGAGGTGGGCTCTTACCCCACCGTTTCACCCTTACCCGACCTTTCTTGCGAAAGGCCGGGCGGTTTGTTTTCTGTTGCGCTGTCTGTCCGGACGGTTGCCCGCCCGTCCCGGGAGTTACCCGGCGTCATACCCTGCGGAGCCCGGACTTTCCTCCCGGAGTTCGGGCCTTGGCCCGAACCTCAGGCGGCAACCTGGTCCATCGCCCAAAAACGTTTCCCAAAGGAAAAGACCGCCCGGCTATTCCTCCGAATCCCCGGTCACGAACTTCTCCTCTTCCCGTTCCTCTTCCTCGTAACCTTCCTCCTCGTCATCGTCGGAACCGGCAAAGGCACCGTCGTCGCCGGAATCGAAGAACACTTCCTCGCCCTCGCCGGTTTCCTCGTAGAAAAGAATCCTCGAACAGTAGGGACAGAAGATGAATTCCTCCCCGATGCGGACGTTGTTGGAGAACTGGGCCGGCAGGATCATATGGCAGCCCATACAGACGTTGCCCTTGATGCCGACGATGCCCAGCCCGGATTTGTTCCGCAGGATCCGCTCGAACTTGAAGACCACTTCCTTGTCCAGGTCGTCGGCGAGTTCCCGTTCCCGAACCTGGAGTTCCCCGATTTTCGCCGTCTTCTCGGCCTTTTCCGTCTCGACCACCGAACGCCTTTCGGCAAGCTCGGTTCCCTGCTGCTCGATAAGTTCGGTATAGCGTTTGATCTGCTCGCCCAGTTCGATGAGGGTTTTCTCCTTCTGCTGGACCTCCCTGCCGTACTGCTGTTCCCGCTCCTCGGCGGTATGGCGTTCCTTGTCGAGGGCCTCGTATTCCCGCTGGGTGCTTATCTCCGAGATGTTCTTTTCGGCGTTTTCCCGCATGGCTTCGGCCTCCCGAAGCAGGTTCCGGGCCTCCTGTTCCGCCGCCTTGGTCTTCTCGTACTCGGCGTTCTTGTCGATGAAGGCCTTTCTCGTTCGGTTGTAAGCCTCCTCGAGGTTCACAAGCTGCTTGGGTATCTCCTGCACCGCCTGCTCCAGCCGAATCTTCTCCGAGAGGATCTCCTGGAGTACCCTCAGTTTGTCAAGCTCGTCTTCCGTTACCATATCCGCTCCTGTTATCAAAGTTCTTCGTCAAATCAATAAGGAGTATCCAATCGGCCTCCGGCCGATTGGATACGGAGTTTTGCTACGCAAAACTCCACCCCGCCGGTTACCCGGCGGCATTCCTGTAAACCCAAGCGTGGAGATTTGCTCCACAAATCTCCTGAGTCCATCATCCAAAGGATGATGGACCGCCCCCCGAGCGGGGTTCCACCCCGCAACGCCCCGCATTTACGGCAAGGCGTTACTTTTACCTGCCAAGGTTTACTTCCCGGCCGTAGTTAACTGTCCAGAAAGTCCTTCAGCCTGGTCGCCCGTCTCGGATGACGGAGCCGGCGCAGGGCCTTGGCCTCGATCTGCCTGATCCGCTCCCTGGTCACCTTGAAGAGCAGTCCCACTTCCTCCAGGGTCAGCGAGTAGCCGTCCCCGAGCCCGAAGCGCATCTTCAGCACTTCCTGTTCCCGCGGGGGAAGGGTGGCCAGCACGTTGGCGACCAGCTCCTCAAGCAGCGTGGTCTGGGTCCGGTTGGCGGGATTCTCCACGTCCTTGTCCTCGATGAAGTCCCCCAGGCTGGAATCCTCTTCCTCGCCGATGGGCTGTTCCAGGCTTACCGGTTCCCGCGCGACCTTCTTCACCTGCTTGATCCGCGATACCGGCCAGCCGAGCTTCTCGGCGATCTCCTCGTCGGTGGGTTCCCGCCCCAGGCTCTGCAGGAGCTGACGTGATTCCCGCGCGACCTTGTTGATCTGCTCGATCATGTGGACCGGAATGCGGATCGTCCGCGCCTGGTCGGAGATCGAGCGGGTAATCGCCTGGCGTATCCACCAGGTGGCGTAGGTGGAGAACTTGAAGCCCTTCTTGTACTCGAACTTCTCCACGGCCTTGATCAGCCCGATATTGCCCTCCTGAACCAGGTCGAAGAAGTGCAGGCCCCGGTTGGTGTACTTTTTGGCGATGGAAACCACCAGCCGAAGGTTGGCCTTGATCAGCCGGTCCTTGGCCCGCTTGACCTTTACCCTGCCGTCCCGTATCTCCCGGGCCATCTCGCTGATGTTCTCGCTGGTATCCTCGAAGTCGTTCTCGATGGCCTTGAGCTGTTTTTCCTTTACCTGGATCAGCCGGATTTTTTCCTTGATCTCGTCGGCGGAAAGGCCCAGGTCCTGCTCGATGCGTTCCCGGTCCTGCTGTATGGTAAGGCTGCGGCCCAGGGTGCGCAGGTCCTTCAGGGCCTCGACACGGAGGCTGCGGCCGATGCGTTCCTGTTCCCGGCGGTTCTCGTTGATGTCATGGGCGGCGGTGATGAACCTTTCCGAGATGGACTGCACTTCCTCGGCATGAATCTTGATGTTGCCCAGTACCCGTTTGATCCTTCGGCGGAGGCCGGCGGTGTCCTTGTGGGTAACGTAATCCTGGCCGTGTTCGATAAGCCGCGCCTTGAACTCGACGTAGTGCCTGATGTCGGCCTGCACGTTCCGCAATCCCTCCCGGTAGAAGGAACTCAGGCGTTTCCGTTCGGCAAGGAGCTCGGCCATCTCCTTTTTGGGGAGGTTGATCTCCTTGAGGTCCTTTTTCGAGAACACTTCCTCGACGATGCGGTGGAATTCGGGGATGATCATCCCGGATTTCTTGATCACGCCCTTGATGATGTTCTCTCCTTCCTCCATCTGCCTGGAAAGCTCGATCTCCTGTTCGGCGTTCAGCAGGCTTTCCCGGCCGATTTCCCGAAGGTACATCCGTATCGGATCGTCCACCAGCGAGCCTTTCTTGTCGGCGGAATCGCTGCGTTTCTTTTCCGGGGCGGGCTGTTTCGGGAGGGGAAGGGCGTCCGGGGCTTCCGGTTCGTCCGGAAGGGCATGTTCCTCCAGGGAGACGGTGTCCTCCTCCGTCGGAACGTCGTCATGAACCGTCTCCTCCGGCAGTTCCTCTATCACCTGGACCTTGTTGGCCTCGAGCAGGGCCAGCACCGGCTCTATCTTGTCGGTATTGTTGACGATGTATTCCGGCAGGAAGTCGGAAAGTTCCTCGAAGGAGATGCTTTCCTTCTCCCTGGCGTACTCCAGCAGCTTGGTAACCGCGGGGTCCGCGCAGGGATCGTCCGAATTTTCCGAATCGGGTATGTCCTGCACCATGTCCTGCAGTTCCAGTCTGTCCATATCCGTCACCGTGGCCTGGAGCGTCCGCACGGCATCCGCATCGGGCGGACTTTCGCTCCGAATTTCCGCGGTTACGACCCATTCCCCACCGGCATTTCCGGTTTCCTTCTCACCCATTTCCTGCGTGTCAGTCATTGTTTTCCTTCCAGTATGCGTATCTCAGTGTCCAGCCGCATTTTTTCGGCGATAAGGTCGTCAAAATTCCCGCCACCTGAGTCCTCGGGGTTTCGTTCCATAAACCGTAGCGTTCCGGCAATCTCCGAAACCCTGCTCCGGAGTTTTCGTGCCCGTATCCTTTTGATGCCGTCCTCCATCATTTTCCGACAGTCCGGGAATCCCTCGGCTCCTCCCTTGAATTCGTCCGAGGCAAGCCTTGCGACAAGGAACCCGCGGAGCGCATCTCCCCCTATCCCGGCAAGCAGCGCGTCCATCCCGGCCTCCCCGTTCCGGAAGCACTCCTCCATGACGAGGAACAGTTCCTTTGCCGCCTCGTCCGCGATCTCCGCAAGGGCCACTTCCGCCCTGAACTCCGGATACAGTTCGCCGTTCGCCGCCACCAGGGTCAGCAGGAACAGCTCCTCGTTCATGCGGATACGGTTGCCGGTGCCCGTTCCTCCCGCAACGGCCTTTCCTTTTCCGGCCCGCCTGAAATCGGCCTTCGCCGCCTCGACCCCGATCCGCAACAGATCGGCCGCCGCCCCGATGCAGTCGTCCTTCTCCGCTTCCGATGCGAGTGCGTCCAGGTAGGGGAACAGCATGGCGAAGGCACGCGCCTTCCCCTGGGGAATCGAGGTGTCGTACAGTTTTTTGCCCCTGGCGATTAGGTACTCAAAGTCAATTATAGTGTTTTGCATGGCCTTTTTCAAGGTTTCCCCGCCATGCTTCTGGAGGATCTCCGCCGGGTCCTTCAGGGCCTCGCCGGTTTCGTCCTTGCCCGAAACGACAAGCCGGCAGGCAAGGCCGTTCTTCCGGCAGGTTACCACGGCCCGCTCCGCCGCCTTCTGCCCGGCCTCGTCGGAATCCAGGACGAGGACCGCGGTTTCGGCCCAGTGGCGGAGCAGCGTCGCCTGTTCGTCGGTGAAGGCCGTGCCGCAGATGCCCACGGCGGAGGCGATTCCGGCCTGATGCAGGGCGATGACGTCCATGTAGCCCTCGGCGACGTGAACCGTTTTGTCCTTGCGGATCGCCGGCAGGGCGAGGTCCAGCGCGTACAGGAGCTGTCCCTTGCGGTAGATTTCGTTTTCCCGGCTGTTGATGTACTTCGGCGGTTCCCTGCCGTCGAAGCCCCGCGTTCCGGGAAGCACCCGACCGGCGAAGGCCACCGTCCGGCCCTGTCTGTCGGCGACGGGGAACATCAGGCGGCCCGAGAAAAACGCACTGCCCCTGTGGTTGGTGGAGAAAAGCCCGGAACCGTCCAGGAACTCCTGCGAGTACCCCTTGCCGGAGAGGAACCGGTACAGCCAGTCCCTCGATTCCGGGGAGAAACCCAGCCTGAAGGCGGCCACCGTCTCCCGGCTTATCCCCCTTGCCAGCAGGTACTCCAAGGCCGCCCTTCCTTCCGGCCTTTCCAGCAGGAAGTGGGAGAAGCTCCCCGCCGTCCGGCCGTACAGCTCGGCCAGCTTCTCCCGTTTGGAAAGTTCGGCCTCCCACTTCGAGTTGTCCGCCGAACCGCCTTCCTCGTTGACGACCTGCACGCCCATCTTGCGGGCCAGGTTCCGCAGGGTTTCAGGGTAGTCGGTCTTGTCCATCTCCATGACGAAGTCCAGGATCGAGCCGCCCTTCCCGCAGCCGAAGCAGTGGTACAGCTTCTTGTCCGGGTCCACGGTGAGCGAGGGGGTGCGTTCCTGCCCGCCGCCGTGGAAGGGACACCGGCCCCAGTAGCGTCCGCCCCGCTTTTCCAGGCGGATGTAGCCTTCCACGACGGAAATCGCGTCGAGCCGCTGCCTGATTTCCTCCACGCTGGACGGGGCGATTCGGCTCATCGGCTACCAGTTCCTAAAAAGCGCGCCGGCCCGCCGGTGTTCGAGGTCGGTCCTGGAGAACCGGTGCTGCCCGGTGGCCTCGTCGATCAGCGTAAAGAACAGATAGTCGACGAGGCCACCGGGCAGCACCGGTGGCCTCGTCGATCAGCGTAAAGAAC
>WQZW01000118.1 GCA_009780545.1 Treponema sp. | reverse complement strand
GTTCGCCCCGACCGTCAGCGATATGGGAACGACCGTGCAGACATGCACGACGGGAATCCCGGTCCGCTCGATTTCCTTGACCATCGTTGCGCCGCAACGAGTACAGGTCCCTCACGTGGAGGTCAGGATAACCGCCTTTACGTCATCGCTGATAAGCTCGTTGGCAATCTGCGACGCAAATTTCTTCGCATTGGCAACGGAGGTTCCGTTCCCGGTGGTCGCATAGTAGTAGCGGTGGAGACTGCCGATCACCCCTTCCTTTTCCAGCTCCCGGAGAACGTCCACCGGCAAAACCCGGTCGGCATCCTGGTTGGCGTACACCGGATCGTATCCGCCATGGGCCGTCTCGTAGGTCGTGTTGGTAAGGTCGGTACAGCCGGAAATGTCGTACTTGCCGTACTTGGAAGCACTGGAGGATTCGATCTTGTCCGGATTGTTCTTGGGAACGATTCCGCCGCTGGTCACCAGGGCGATCTTCACCTTGCCCAGGTCCTTGATCGCCTTGCTGGGAACCACGTTGTCGAACACCGGCATGGGATACTCGGTCTGAAACTTCTCGCCCTTGATCTTCTTCAGTAGCATGTCCACGGCCCGCTTGGAGCCCCGTTCCTGCAAAAAGACGTTCTTCCGAATGCCCCTGGAGAAATAGCCGGCCGCCTCGGCGGTCCCGATCTCTTCCTTCTTGCCCAGTTTGAGGGCAAAGGCCGCAAGATTGGGGGCGGCCTTCCGCATATCCGCCGCCGAATCCCCGGTTTTGAGGATGTAGATGTCCTTCCTGAAGGAATCCACGCCGGGATTCTCGTCATACATTCCGGTGGTTGCCGGAATGCCGAGCTTTTCGGCAACGGCCTTGCAGATCGCCCCGCAGGCCATGCCGTAACGTCCGGCATTGAAGGCGGGACCCGCCACGAAGAGGTCCGGCTTGTGCTTCTCGATCATGGGGATGATGGCCTTTACCGCCTCATCGACATTTTCGTTGAAGTACGAGTCCCCGCAGACCACGGTGGCGACGATCTCGGCCTCGGCACCGAAGCTCTGGGCGAGGGCAAGCCCGGGACCTACCTGTCCGTCCCGAACCTCCGGTTTGTGCCCGGCCTTTTCCTCGCCGCCGATGCCGCCGTAAAACTGATTGATATAGTGGACAACACGCAATTTGCCCAATTACAGCCTCCTTGTTAAGCGATACGTTTCGGGATAGTCCTTCCCGTAAGAAGCACTCTCCCGGAACGTAACTTCCGACATTAATCCTTGTACTTGCAGAACTGTTCCCTGATGGACTTCATCTCCGAGACGATCTCGTCCACGTTCAGAACCATTTCCATCATCCCGATCTGCTTCTCGTACACGTCCTGATCGACCTGGCTCTTGAATTCCTCTTCCACGCAGTGATAAACCCGGAGTCCCAACGAGACTCCTGCCAATGAACCTGCAAAAGTGGGATCACCGTTCGTCACGGTTTCCGCGGCAAGACCCGCGGCCTCGCCCTCGGCGGCCCCGATGATCACGACGGTGTTATCCGCACCGTGCGTCTCGGTCAACGCCTTCACCCTCTTCTGGTTTTCCAGATCCATTGCCCCCGCCGCCGTTCAAACGAAACATTCGGTCGAGGAAAATACCACTTCGCAGCCGGTGCTCTTGAGACATTCCTCAATCGCGGGACCCGGCACGCCGTCCCTGTCGCCAATGACAATCATCTTCTTGCCATTAAACAGACCCATTGTTTACCTCCTTCATCAAGGATACTACCAACGGAGCAACGCCCCGGTATCAACTCACTTCGCACGAAACCAAATCATGGAGAGGGGGGCGAGCCCCCCTTCACTCCAGACTTGCTACCATTACGGTGTGGAGTTTTGCCTTGCAAAACTCCTAAAAGAATTGCGGAGTGCCTTCAGCACGTAGCAATTCTTACGTTACCCCCCGAACGGGGCTCCGCCCCGTAACGCCCCGCATCAGCTCGCCGGCCTAAAGCTCGATCGCGCTCATCCGGCTGAAGCCGAGCTCGTTCGTGGCGCCGGTAATCACCTGGAGCTCCGCCTCGACCGAACCGTCCGCCCGGAGCGAGCCGGCGAAACCTCCGGCGATCTTATCCGTGTAGTCCAACATACCGATGATCCTTTCCATCGGCGGCAGGACGATAAGCTCGTTGGCATTGCCCCCGGTCACCACCGCATCGGCGGCGGGATCGGCATCGGCCAGGGACTGCGACATGCCGTCCCGACCGGCGTACTCGTCGGTAACGATCACCGTCTTGATTCCCTCGGCCTCGATCTTCTTGCAGTTCATGATCAGGTCGGTGTCCGGATTACCGAACCCTTCCTGGGAGATGATCGCCGCATCGAGTCCCAGATACCGGCAGAGCTTCGCCGTCCAGTTCGAGGAGCGTTCCTTGTCGGCCAGGTACACGTTCTCGTTGGTGATCACCACGCCGACAAAGTTCAGGTCCTTGCCATGCCTGTCGTACAGGTCGTGTACGATGGGGTTGTTCTGATGATGGTAGGTGGTGTTCTTGTCGCAGGCGGAAACGCAGTTGCCGCTGACGATGGCCCCGTCCATGATCTCCGTGGGATACAGCATCGTGGGAACCAGCTTCTTGCCGTCAACCCCGTAGACGTAGGTATCGTGGAGCAGGCCCTGGGTCTGGAGCATGTAGACATAGCCGACCTTGGGCAGGTTCGGGTACTTGGCGACCGACTCCAGCAGAGGACCGGTTTCGTAGACCTCGACGACATCGGGCTTCAGCTCCTTGGCCTTGGACCCGAGATACTCGGCGATCTTGAAGCCGGCCATTCGGGCGGCGGCCTCGTACTCGTACTGGGTAAGTCCATCCACCGGCTCGATAACCAGACAGAGGTTGCAGGTTTTCGAGAAAGGCGTGTACTCGGCTCCGGGACCGGACATATCGACGATGCCCTCCTGGAAGCCAACGATCTTCCCGCAGGTTACCACCGCCGCACCGGAAAGCACGTTGGTACGCCCGGAACCCACGATGTCAACCTTGCTCCTCACCCCCGGGAAAACCCCGCCGGGACCGGAGACCTTCACCCTGGGCTCGATAACGTCCTTCACCGGAGTGATGCGTACCTTCTCGCCGGGAAGGGCAATCTCCACTTTTACGGATTTGACATGCTCATCCTGAAGGACGAGGTTTTCCGTTTCCGCCTTGTTGACAATGAGAATGCCATTGTCAACTTTTGTCACATCGCCAAACTTGATCCCCTTGATATGGATCCTGCCAAGTTCAAGTCGCATCGCTATCCCCTTTTTACAAAACCTTCTTGATCATCGCCTCGATGCCGTCGCGTGTCGCCGCATCCTTGGTAAGCTCCTCCACCTTCTCGCCATCCTTGTACAAGGTGATGGTGGGAAGGCCGAGCACCTTCTCGCTTATGGCCAGCCTCCTGGCCTTGGTCGTGTCCAGCTTGGCGAACTTCACCTTTCCGCCGTACTGTTCCGCAAGGGCCGCCACTTCGGGCATCAGGGCCTTGCAGGGTTCGCAACCCTCGCTCCAATAATCGACCAGGACGTAGCCTTTAGCGTCCTTCACCTCGGCCTGGAACGTGTCCTTGTCAAGCACCAGCATCTACTCTCCTCCTTTACCGTGTTCAATGTATTTTTCGGCCTGAACGGCGGCAATTGCCCCATCGGAAGCCGCCGTAATCACTTGGCGCAGCGTGGTCTTGCGGCAGTCTCCGGCGGCGAATACCCCGGGAACGTTAGTCCGCATGTACTCGTCGGTGGGAATGTAGCCACCTTCCATCGCAATCTTTCCCTCGAAAACCTCGGTCTGGGGGATAAAACCCACGAAGACGAAAAGCCCGAAGGTCTCATCGTCCGGATCGGCGGTGAATTCGGTGAGGGCGCCGGTCTGGGTATCCTTGACAATGATGGTATCGAGGATGCCGCCATCGCCACGAACCTCCTCGACGACGGAATGGTAGACAAAGCTGATCTTGGGATTCTCGAAAGCTTTCTGCAGCAGGGATTTGGCCGCCCGCATCTCGTCCTGGCCCTTGCGGTAGATGACCGTAACTTTGCGGGCAAAACGGGTAAGGAACAGAGCTTCCTGAATGGCGCTGTCGCCGGCACCGACCACGAAGACCTCAAGCCCCTCGAAAAAGGCACCGTCGCAGGTGGCACAGTAGGAAACGCCCTTGCCGGTAAACTCCGCCTCGCCCTTACAGCCCGCCATCCGGGGAAAGGCACCGCTGGCGACGATCACCGACCTTGCCAGGTACTCGCCCTTGCCCCCGATAACCTTCTTGACGTCGCCGGAGAAATCGACGCCGGTAACCTTGTCGCTGACCCGCTCGACCCCGAAACGCTCGGCCTGCTTGACCATCTTGGCGACCAGCGAGGGGCCGGTTTCGCCCTCTTCCGCCCCGGGATAGTTTTCGATCTCGTTGGTTACCACGGCCTGCCCGCCGACCTTCTGCTTCTCAAGAAGCAGTGTCGACATCCGGCTTCTCCCCGAATATATGCCGGCGGAAAGACCTGCCGGGCCCGAACCTATTATCACAACGTCATACACGCCGTTCACAACCGTTCTCCTTTTATTCGCTCTTACAAACTAGCTCTTATACACTAGATTGTAGTCTATTAACCGGAAATCATCAAGCACTTCTTTCGTGTATTTCCCCCTGCTTCCACCAGGGTTCAGCCTTACGAAGGCCTGAATACTCTCTTCTATCATGGAAAGCGACCGTTCGTCAAGTGTGTCTTTTTCTTTGGTGATGACGATGGTTTTGTACGGAGTCTGCCCCGGTTTCACGCTGCCGGAAAGCGGATGGCTGAGCAGCCTGTGCCCCAAGTGAATCCTGTCCCGGGCCGCCTTGAACACATCGAGGCAGTCGCCCTCGACAAAGACCGTTTCCCAGCCCTCGAACCGGTCCCTCACCAGGGAATTATTCGTTACGATCATTGACAACTTTTTATCCATCTTTTTGCAGTATCCTCCTGTCGCCTTCCCTGCGGGTGATTCCCTGCGAGTCCAGGAATTCCAGCATGGGCATCGTGTACTTCCTGCTGACGCCGATGGCATCCCGGAGCGAGGCCACGGTGATGTCGCCGGACATTCCGGCAAGCCGGTCGATCAGGTTTCGGCGGACGGTGCGGGAAAAGAGCAGTCCGCCTTCGATGATGCGGAGATCCTCCCGCTCCCTAAGGAAGGACAGGGCCCGCTTCAGTTCGGCCGGGGCGAGCTTCAGGCCGGCTTCGAGGTCGGGTACGGTCAACAGGTTGAAGCCGGCCCCGTCGATGGCCCGGCGCACCCTGTCGGCCAGGGCGGTGAACCTGTCGTCCGGCGCATGGTTGAAGTCAACGGCCCGGCAAAGGCTCCTCCCCTGAAGCTCGATCCCGGCGATGATCCCCTTTTCTTCCATTATAGTGATCAGACTTTTGAAATCGGCCTGGGATACGTCGCTGCCTCCCTTCACCGCTTCCAGGGCCGAGTACAGCTTGTCCGGCTCGAGGCCGGAAAGTTCCGGATTGTCGGCGTGGAACTTTTTCAGGATGGCCCGTACCGCACCGGCCACCGCATCGAAGGCCGCCGCCGCAATGAACGCCCTCGACTTGCCGAACTCGACGATCCGGCGGTCGGCCGCTTGCCCGGCAAGCAGGTCCAGGCTTTCGGCAAAACCGGCCCGGTCCAT
>WQZW01000117.1 GCA_009780545.1 Treponema sp. | reverse complement strand
TGCGGTTGAGTTTGCCCAGAAACAGAAGGACGAAAGGCAGTTTGGGCAATCGAGCCTTTTTGATGATTCCGGCGAAAAGGAATATTCGGATTTTGTGTTCGAGGATTTTCCGGAGCAAAGCAAGAGCGAAAAACTAAAGCAGGAAAAGCAGCTTATCGGGTTTTATTTTTCCGGGCATCCGCTGGACGAATACCGTACCTTGTGGGAAAAGGCGGTGAAGGTCGATCTGGGAAAGCCGGAAACCCTGCAGACAGGAAACTGCATTCTTGTGGGAATCATTAAGACGATAAAAACCGTGGCGGCAAAAAGCGGGAAGATGGCCTACGCGACCCTTGCCGACTACAACGGCGAAATCGAGGCGGTTTTTTTCCCCAAGGTTTGGGAGCGGTGCCAGGACAGGTTCGGGCCGGAGGACGTGGCGATTTTTAGGGGCAAGCTCGATTTCCAGAAAGGCAGGGACAAGCACAGTTTTATCGTCGACGGCATCGTCAATTTTATGGAAGCCGAGGATGCCATCGCCGAGGAGGCGGCCGTCGCCAAAAAGCGGGAAAAATTCCGCTCCGCCTGGCTTTACATGGCCGACCTCAAATCCTCGATGCTTTCCGGCGCGGCAAAGGGCAGTTACACGATTATCGGCGAGCTTACCTCGATGCGGGAGATGCAGGACAGGAACGGCAACGACATGGCCTTCGCCACGGTGCGGGATTTCGAGGGCGATATCGACGTGCTGTTTTTCTCGAAGGCCTGGAACGAAAACCGCGACCTGATCACCAAGGGAGAATTCGTCGCCCTCAAGGGAAACATCGATCCCTCAAGCGACCGCAACCCGCAAAAACCGGGTTTCAAGGTGAGCAGCGTGCGGGACCTTACCGGCCTGTGCAAAACGGCCGCGTCCAAGGCGGCCTCGGGGGAGGAACCGAAAACCCCGACGGCAATGCCGAACGCGGAAAATACTTTTTCCGAAAAGCCGGAAGCCGGGACAGGCAGCCCGCCTTCCGCCGTGCATATCCGGCTCGACGAATCGGCGGCCGATAGCGACGAGAACATAAGTCCCCTCCGCAATTACCTGGCCGGAAATCCGGGGCCCTGCCCGGTGTACATCCACGTTCATGTTTCCGGCAAGGACGAAATAATCCGGACGGCCGGCGGCCTGAGCCTTGAGGCGGAAAAGGAAGCCCTGGGAGTTCTGGAAAGCTGCGTCGTGGTGGCAAAGGCATGGAAGGAATGATACGAACGATTTTTGAATTTTTGGCATCCGCCGCCGGCCTGTATTCCCTGCTGTTGTTCGCAAGGATATTGCTCACCTGGTTCGGCGGGCTGCGGGATTCCGGCCTCACGCAGTTTCTGGCCCGCATCACCGATCCGTACCTGGACTGGTGGCGAAGGCACCTGCACTTGAGGATCGGCTTTCTGGACCTTTCGCCCCTTGCCGGAATCCTTGCCCTTTCGGTGCTGCAGTCCGTCGCCTCGACCATTGCCGCCTACGGCAGCATACATATCGGTGCGATTTTCGCGATCGTCGTTTCCGGTCTGTGGTCGGTGGTTTCGTTCCTGCTGGGTTTCTGCATCATCGTTCTGGCGATTCGCCTTATCGGGTATTTTATCCCCATGGGCAGGACGGGACAATTCTGGAACATCGTCGATACCATTTCACGCCCCATAATATTCCGCATCACCAGGATCATCTTCGGCCAACGTATCGTTAATTTTCTTGCCGGTATCCTTGTCAGCATTACCCTGCTTCTGGCCATCTGGTTTTTCGGCGGCCTTATGATAAAATCATTCGTCGGAATGCTTGTTCTTGCGGGCCAAAGCGTCAATGTTAATCCGTACGATTAAAGCCCCCCTGACGTCGCTTAAAGGAATAGGTCCCGCCCAGGTACCCAAGTTTGCCAATTTGGGGATAGCCACGGTCGGCGACCTCCTCCGCCATTACCCCCGTGACTGGGAGGACAGAAGCGCAATCGTTCCCCTCGCCGAATTCGGCAGGGCGCAGGTCAACACCGAGGTTACCGTGATAGCCAGCGACTGGATCGGCAGGTCCGGGGGGAAATTCGGCAGGCAAAGGGCAATACTGAAAATCTATGTCGAGGACGAAAGCGCCAGGGCGGCCCTGGTCTGCTTCAACCGGCCCTGGCTGGAAAAACAGCTTGAGGTCGGAAGACGTTTTTTTCTGTGGGGAAAATTCGAATACCGGTACGGCGACATACAATCGAGCGATTTCGATATCCGGCCCGCCGAATCGGAAAACCGGATGGAAGGTATTTTTCCGATATATCCGCTTACCGAAGGACTCGGCCAAAAAAACCTCCATCAGGCCGTAGGGTTCGCACTCCAGAAATATGCAAACGATATTGAAAACGAGCTTCCCGGTGAACTTATAACAAGGTACGGCCTGCTCCAAAAATCCGATGCGGTAAAGGCGATCCATTTTCCAGAATCCCGGGAACGGCTTGAACTTGCAAAAAAAACTTTGGTGTACGAGGAATTTTTCTGGCATCAGCTTACCCTCAAAAAATCACGGGCCAGAAAAAAAGCCGACACCTTGCGGCAATCGTCCGCTTGCGGCAGCGGCCTTTCTCCTTTGCAGCAACGGCTGATCGAACGCCTGCCCTTCCGCCTGACCGCAGGCCAGCTCGATGCCGTCGCCGCCATCAACGGCGACATGGCAGATACGGATTTTCCCATGTCCCGCCTTTTGCAGGGCGACGTCGGTTCCGGAAAAACCCTCGTCTCCTTTATGGCGGCCCTTTTTATCGCGGAGAAGGGCGCGCAGGCCGCCCTGATGGCACCGACCGAACTCCTCGCCCGCCAGCATGCGGAAAATGCCGCATCCCTGCTGGAACCCCTGGGCCTGCGGATCGCGTACCTTACCGGGAACGTAAAGGCCGAAGGCAGGAAAGAACTTTTGCAACATCTGGCGGCGGGGGAAATCGACGTCGTCGTCGGAACCCATGCGCTGTTTTCAAAAAATGTTGTCTACAAAAATCTTAAACTTGCCGTCATCGACGAACAGCACCGTTTCGGCGTAAACCAGCGTTCGATGATTATGGAAAAAGGCGAATCCCCCCACCTGTTGATGATGAGCGCGACCCCGATTCCCCGAACCCTCGAGATGACGGCTTTCGGCGACATGGACGTTTCGAGAATCCTCGACATGCCGCCGGGGCGGAAGGAAGTCAAAACCCACCTTGCCAAGGGATCGGAAAGCGAAAACCGTGTTTACGATTTCGTGCGGCAGAGACTCGGGGAAGGCAGGCAGGCCTACTTCGTGTATCCGCTGATAGAAAATTCGGAGGAAACGTTTTCCGACCTCAAGGATGCCGTTTCCATGAAAGAAAAACTTGCAAAAAAGGTTTTCCCCAGGTTTACCGTCGCCCTTGTCCATTCAAGATTGGACGAGGAGGAAAGGCGGCGGATAATGGAAAGTTTTCGTGCCGGAGAGATAAAGGTTCTTGTCGCGACCACCGTTGTCGAGGTCGGCGTCGACGTGCCGAACGCTTCCTGCATGGTAATCGCCCATGCCGAACGCTTCGGCCTTTCCGCCCTGCACCAGCTCCGCGGTCGGGTCGGTCGGGGAACGGAACAGGCGTACTGCTTCCTGATTTACTCCGACCGTTTGACCGATGAAGGCAAGGACAAGCTCAAGGTGATGCGCGAGACCTGCGACGGCTTTAAAATTGCCGAGGCCGACCTCCGTCTTCGCGGTCCCGGCCAGATCACCGGAACCGAACAGTCCGGCCACATCGGTTTTACCATCGCCGACCCGGTTCTCGACATCGGCATTCTGGAAAAGGCCCGCGGGGACGCCGCCGCCATTTACGAAAACGACCCGGACTTTGCTCTTGAGGACCACCGTATTATCGCCCGTGTTTTCCGGGAAGCACCTCCCTTCCCTGCGGCGGTCGTGTGATTATTTTTTGTGAAAATTTGAACGTATACCGTTCAATCCCTCAACGTTCCATTCGTTGCCTGTTTGCCGCGATGCCGCCCGTGTGGGAAATGTTCGTGTGGATGTCGTGGCAGAGAAGGTCGATGCGCCTTCCGTCCTGCCGTTCATGCCAGACGTATTGGTTGTCGTTGATCCACTGCCTGACTTGGTTTTTTGTGCGCCCCAGTTTTTCCGCAAGTATTTCGTCCGCCTCGTCCATCGTTCCCTGCGATCCGTATCTGCCGGTAAGGTAAACTTTGAGCTTTACCGTCGCAATCGCAAAAGGCGAAAAATCAGGCTCGTTTCCGGAAAATCGTATGCCCTTCAATCCGGCGGCCAGAAGGGAAAGATTTATTTTTAATGCGGCGATCCGCAGCGGGGAAAATCCCGCGCCCGCATAATCCTTACCGATGTTGTGCATGACAAGCGACCTGAACGTCTTCGGTCTGTACGGATCGTTGCTCCGTTCCGGCTTGCCGTTCATGTCGGGAAACCAGACGGAGTTCCCGGGCCTTTCAGGGTCGCTCCACTTGCCGTAATTGCGGGGAATGACGATATTCATGCCAGTCCTCCGGTTGCGGCTTTTAGGCGTTCGTAGGCTTCGTTGACCTGCTTCATTAGGTCTTCGGCATTTTTGCGCTCGTGTGCCGAAGATGCGGCGTAGCGGTCGGGGTGGTACAGTGCCGCCGCGTTGCGGTACGCCGCCTTCAGTTCCGGTGCGGTAAACCCGATTTTTAACCCCAGCAGGTTGCGGTACAATAAAAGGGAATCGGGTGCGGATTCCGGTTCGGGCGGCGGATCGATTTTTTCCCGGTACGCCGATTTGCTTTCCCGTGTTTCAACTTTTTCCCGTGAATGTCCGGCAGGTGCATCGGCCGTCTTATCCTGACGGGGATTTGCGTTCCGGTGTGATCGTGGTTGCGAAGTACCGTAGCGATAATCGGGATGGAGCCTTTTGTTGACAATGCGTACAAAAATCAACCTGATCAGCAAACCCGTAATCAGGGCCCCGGCGACAACGGCAATGATCGGAAGGAACGGCATGACGAAATCGGCGACAAAGCCCAATACCAATACCGTAAACACAAGGCCGCCGACCACTTTCGAAACCGTGCCGTAAAAACGGTTCATGTATCCCATTATTTTTTGTCCCTTCGCGTGTCCAGTTCCACGTTGCAGCCACATTTTTTGCAGACAAAACGGGCGGTTCCCCATTCCCGGAGAAACGGGTCCGCATTGGTGCGGGAGGCATGCCCGAAAATCAACGCCGAAACGTACCCAAAAATTCCGCCCGCGACACCTCCGCCAAAACTGCTGCTGGACTGTCCGACTGCATGGTTTTGCACGTCGAAGGCGATAAATTCAAGGGCGAACCATTTTTTGCATTCGGGGCAACGTACCGTCCGTCGCCAGCGGAAGAATGCCGGCAAGAATACTGCGACTAAAATCAGTGCCGCCGCCGCAAGTACATAGATCATCCCCCGACTCCCGCTAACTCTTACGCCAGGAACAATTTCCCCCGCACCTGCACGGCCTGTCCAGCGGCCTTTGACCGGAAACGGTGACATTGCCGCATTTCCCGCAACGCCAATTAACCCGCGGGCCGCCGAGAATCGACTGACTCCACCTGTGCCCGCCGCCTTTGACGCAGGTTCCCACCAGCGGCTTGAGCGTACTCGTCATCGTGTTCCCACATTTCGAACATCTCCAGACCATTGTTTT
>WQZW01000116.1 GCA_009780545.1 Treponema sp. | reverse complement strand
GGTCCATCCTCCGATGGAGGATGGACTAGGGAGGTTTGCTTTGCAAACCTCCGGCCTTGGCTGTCGGCCCATCCTCCGATGGAGGATGGGCCAGGGAGGTTTGCTTTGCAAGCCTCCGGTCTTGGCTGTCGGGCTGTTCTGCGGTGGGAAGCGGCCTCGGGGGGGGGCTTGCAAAGCTCAACCATTGCCCTGCAAACTTCTGATTTATTCCCTTATTTTAAGGAAGCTTTCCCGGAACGCCTTGCGCTTAAAGCGAACGATGCGACGGCAGAAACTGCCAAGATTTCGTATAACCAGACAGCGGAGACTTTTTCGATAGCCGGGATAGGGAAAACTTACGATTTCCAACAAGAGAGAAGGCTGAAGTCATACGGGGACGAGCAGGGCCTTGAGGCTTCGCAACTCCTGCGTTTGGGGGCTCTGAATGAGTCGGAAAAATTCGCCAACAACTCAATAAATGCCCGTGAAGCGGCCAGAGAGGCAGCGCGAAAAGAGAGCCAGGCGGGAACGGTGGACAAGGGTGGCGGAAACAAGGTTCCGGACAAAGGTAGTGGAAACACGAACAGTGGCGGCGAGGATGATGATCCGTACATCCGCCCTGATGATCCTGCCAGCTGGCCATCCTACAAGCCTCCTCGCCAGGCTAGTTAAGAACCGAAGCGGCATGCGACGGTCAGGCAACTCTCCTGTCATGCCGCTTTCCGTTTATCCGGAAACCAAGGGGGCTCAAATGATCTTGGAACCTGCGAATGTCGTTCCCGATGCCGAGGGAAGAAAAAACTTCCTGCTTAATGATGGGATTACCTTGATTATCGGGATATTCTGCGGACAACAGCTTGGGCGCTTCTTCGTAGGAGGATCCTCGGCTTTCTTCCATGCTTTTTTGGAGGCCGTTCTCTGGCTTCTTCTCTTCAGATTTAGGAAAAACCGGATAGGATTTCTGTGTGCTTTTCTCGGAATCTTACTGATTCGGATTCCGTTAACCTTAGATCCGGCGCTGTTCCGCAACCTGGGGATTGAATATGCGATGAATGGCTGGGTGCTTCTTGCCGCACTTGCCGTAATCGGCGCCTTTGTCATGCTGTACCAACGTAAAGATCCCGGGAGTCTCCCGAAAAACCAGCGGATTACCTTCCTGGCGAGTACGGTTGCCGGTGTCTACGGCATGTTCGCATTGCTTGCGCTGAATTTTGTGCAGACGGTATCCGGGCTTTTCGCTGCCGTTTTATGCCTCCTCTTTGCCCAATGGCGAAAAATTCCCCTGCTTGTGGGCAGTTGTGTTTTTATCCTGGTGGACATCGGTATTCGGAACGGGCCTTGGAAACCACTTGACGAGGAAGGAATGCAAAAACTGAGCGAGATGGACTCGCCGATAGTGTCCGGGATACTGGCCGAGTTTGGAGCGATTAAGATGTTGCTCCTATTTTCTTTCATCGTTTTAAGCATTGTTGTTGCGCTGTGTAACAGAAAAAAAGTGCGGCCCGGCCGAAACCTTGATACAGGCGAATCCTTCGCCGACTGAAAACCTGAACGCATGCATGACAGGTCAGCCTTCGCGCATGCGTTCCCTGCCCCAACAACAATCCGAGCACTATTGAACAAAACCCTTTCCGGGTTTATGCTGGTCGAAAGCGGGACGGGAAGGAAGGATGTATGGCAGATCACGATTTTAGTGTCGAGAACCTGGGCGAGTGCAGGATTTCCTCGCCGATAGAGATGGCGACCTCGAGGAACGAGGGAATCGCCAACTACATTGCCGACGACCAGTTCGTCAGGCTGGACACGCTGGTCGAAGGGGCGGACGGCGTCGGGGAGGCTCAGCTCCTGCAGCGGGCCGGGCCCCGGCAGTTGATCTACTTCAGTCCGGCGCACGTGCATGCCGGCATCGTCAGTTGCGGCGGGCTGTGCCCGGGCATCAACGACGTGATTCGGGCGGTGGTCCGCTGTCTTTGGTACCGCTACGGTGTCAAGCGCATCTCCGGGATTTCCTACGGCTACAAGGGTTTCCTGCCGGAACTGCAATACCCGGTGATTCCCCTGACGCCGGAGGCCGTGGACGACATCCACAAGCTCGGCGGAACCTTTCTGGGAAGCTCCCGCGGCGGCGGAAACGAGACGGCGAAGATCGTCGACGCCATCGAAAGGCTCAACCTCAACGTGCTTTTTACGATAGGCGGGGACGGGACCCAGCATGGGGCGCTGGCCATCGCCAACGAAATCGAGAAGAGAAGGCTGAAGATCGCCATTATCGGGATCCCCAAAACCGTGGACAACGATTTTTTCATCATCGACCGTTCCTTCGGCTTCAACACGGCGGTGGAACGGGCCAAGGAAGTGGTTTCGGCCGCCCACATGGAGGCGGATTCGGCGATCAACGGTATCGGATTGGTCAAGGTGATGGGACGCGAGTCCGGTTTTATCGCCACCTGCACGGCTCTGGCAAGTCATGAGGTCAACTTCGTCCTGATTCCGGAAGTCCACTTCGATCTCGAGGGCAGCAACGGCTTTCTTTATCACCTGGAACAGAGACTTTTGGGGCGGCAGCATGCGGTCATCATCGTTGCCGAGGGCGCGATGCAGGACACCTTGATGACCCGGCACGAGACCGACGCGAGCGGAAACCTCAAGCTCGCCGACGTGGGAACGTACCTTCGGGACAGGATCATCGCCCACTTCAAGGAGCGGGAGATCGAGATCAACCTTAAGTACATCGACCCGAGTTATGTGATCCGCTCCTCGCCGGCCAATGCCGCCGATTCCATCTACTGCGAACGGCTGGGGAATGCGGCGGCCCATGCGGCGATGGCAGGAAAGAACAAGGTGATCATCGGACTGGTGAACAACAAGTACGTCCACCTGCCCATACAGGCGGCCATTGCCCAACGGCGGCATGTGGACCCCGAGGGCAATCTCTGGCGGGATGCGCTGGACGCAACGCATCAGCCGGCGATGATGGCGAATGGCCCGGCCTAAGACCTTTCTGGCAAAGGGCGGCGGACCTGAGTCCCTGGACCGGGAGGAAGCCGGCCGGCTTTTCCTGGAGGGACTTGACGCCGCCATTGCCGAAGTCGGCCGGGTCCGCTCGGTACTGCTTTTACCCCCGGACCTTACCCGGCTGCACTCCGAGGCCGGTTTCTTTACCTGCGCCGCCTACCGCTTCCTTACCGAACGGGGAATCGCCGTTACCGTACTGCCGGCCCTGGGAACCCATGCCCCGATCTCCGCCGAGGGCCGGATGCGGATGTTTCCCGACATCCCGGCCGAGCTTTTCCGTGTCCATAGATGGGAGCGGGACATCCTGGAACTGGGCCGGCTCGATGCGGAAGAAGTCGCCGAAATCACCGAAAACGCCCTGCGTTCCGACTGGCCGGTTCAGGTGAACCTGCTTCTGGCTAACGGGAGCTTCGATCTGATCGTTTCCCTGGGGCAGGTGGTGCCGCATGAGGTGGTGGGGATGGCAAACCACGCCAAGAACGTGCTGATCGGCACGGGCGGCAGGGAAGCCATCGACAAGAGCCACTATGCCGGGGCCCTGTTCGGCTTAGAGCGGATCATGGGCAGGACGGACACTCCGGTTCGGGCCCTGCTCGACCGGGGAATGCTCCTTGCCGAGGGGAAGCTGCCCCCGGTGCTGTACCTGCTCACCGTGATCGGCGGGGCCAGGCCGGAACTGCGGGGGCTGTACTCCGGATTTGGCAGGGAGTGCTTCGAGCTTGCCGCCACCCTTTCCGCCCGGCTCAACATCGAAACCGTGCCCCGGCCACTGCAAAAGGCCGTCGTCTACCTCGATCCCGGCGAGTTCCGCAGCACCTGGCTGGGCAACAAGGCCATCTACCGCACCCGCCTGGCAATGGCCGACGGCGGCGAGCTGACGATCATCGCAGGCGGCCTGGAACGCTTCGGCGAGGATGCCGGCCTGGACCGGCTTATCCGCAGGCACGGCTACTGTTCGGCCGAGGAGGTCCGCCTGAAGGTCGCCGCCGACCTGGAACTTGCCGCCGGCCTCAGCGCCGCGGCCCATCTCGTCCACGGTTCCGCCGACGGCCGCTTCACGATCCGTTACTGTCCCGGTCCCGGCCTTACCCGAGAGGAGATCGAGTCGGTGGGATTCGATTGGGGCGACATCTCGCTCGCCCTGGAACGCTACCGACCGGAATCCCTGTCGCCCGGCCCGAACCGCACCACCGACGGGGAAGAGTTCTTCTATATTGCGAACCCGGCCCTGGGACTTTGGAAGGCATAGGGGCCGGAACCCAATCTTCCGGGTTTATCCGGGCAGCATGTGCCGCAGAACGGGATGCCTTGCAGTAAGTACGGACAGCACCCTTGAACTTTGTGGGACTTTCCTGTATGCTGAAAATGGCAGTTTGGCACCCATAGAGATGTCTCTGCCGTAACTCTATTGCAAGGAAGTATTTATGACAGATTTTGTTTTCCATCTCTTGATGGCCGCTCCGCAGACGGAAGGAGGCTCTCCGGGATCGAGTCTCATGACTTTCCTCCCCTTCGTCGCCATCATCGCCATCTTCTACTTTTTGATCATCAGGCCCCAGAGCAAAAAGCAGAAGGAAACCCAAAAAATGCTCTCCGCACTGAAGAAGGGCGACAAGGTGATCACCATCGGGGGGATTCACGGGACCATCCAGACGGTTAGGGAACATTCGGTCGTCCTCAAGGTCGACGAAGGAACGAAAATCGAGTTCACCCGAAGTGCGATTTCTTCCATTGTAAGCTCCGGAAAAGAAGAGCGGGCGGACAAAGAGGAAAGTGAAGCCGAGGACTCCGAGCGCGACGAGAAATAGCACGTACTGGAGAGAGCTGAATGAAAAAAAGGTTGCGGTTCGGCATCATCCTGCTGGTGATGGCCGTTTGCTTTGTGTTCCTTTGGCCAAGCATAAGCTGGCACTTCCTGACCCCGATGGACCGGCAGGCGCAGGCCATGCAGTCCAGGGAGCAGATACGGGATCAGGCGAGGATGAGGGCGGACGGCGACCTTCAACGTCTGTTGGTGCTTTCCAACGAAGCATTGTCGGGGGCCAGGCAGGCCCTCGGCGATGGGGCGGGCGAGGTTAACTTCAGGGAGGTCGTCGAACTGGCCAGGTCCAGGGGCGACGTACCGGAGATGCCGGCCGACCTGGCCTTCCTTGCCGGGCAGGCCCGAAAGCTGAACCGGGACAACAGGAGGCCGGCTCCCCCGAGCTGGGACCTCATCGCCGTACTTTCCGCCTTTCCCAACACCCAGGCGATCCGGGATGCGATCGAAAACAGGTACCGGGACGAGGTTTTCTCCCTTAGGTCCCTGCAGAGAAGGGCCGTCCAGCTTGGGCTTGACCTTTCAGGCGGCCTCAGCATCATCCTTCAGGCGGACATGGACGCCCTGCAGGAAAGGGTCGGGCAAAGCCTTACCGACGAGGACCGCAACGATGCGATGGAACGCACGCTCGTCGACCTCGGCAGCCGTATCGACCAGTTCGGCCTTACCGAGCCGGTAATACGGCGGCAGGGTGCCGACCAGATCTACGTGGAGATACCGGGCAACGCCGATCCGGAACGCATCAACGACATCATCATGGGCCGCGGCAGTTTGACCTTCCAGATCGTGGATGACGAGGCGACGGCGGCCTTCAACGAATACTTCAGGATGAACCCCTTCGGCACCTTCGATGCCTC
>WQZW01000115.1 GCA_009780545.1 Treponema sp. | reverse complement strand
GTTTCCGGGGCAAGTTCCTCAAGGCTTTTGCCGAGGATGCCGGCGACGAACCGGGCGACGTGGGGAAGGAAGGCCGGTTCGTTGCGGCCGTTTTTGGTCCGGAGCGCCTTGGGCAGGGTTCGGGGGATAAGGTACGGGGAATCGGTTTCCAGCAGCAGCCTGTCCGCCGGAATCAGGGGGAGCAGGGGAAGCAGGCCGGTGCCGCGCCGTTCGTCGCAGGCCCAGCCGGTGATGCCGATGTGGCAATCCAGGTCGAGGAAGGCCCGCAGTTCCCCGAGATTGCCGGTAAAGCAGTGGACCACCGCGCCGGGAAGTTGATGCCGGTACCGTTCCAGGATGGGCAGGAAGTCGGCAAAGGCATCCCGCTGATGGAGGAAGGCCGGCCGGCCCAGTTCGGCCGCCAGCCGGAGCTGCTCCTCGAAGCAGGCCCGCTGTTCGTCCTGCGGCGAAAAGTTCCGGTTGTAGTCCAGCCCGCATTCGCCGACGGCGACGATCCTGCCGGCGTTATCCGCAAGGAAAAGTTCCTCCAGCCGTTCGCCGTCGGCCGAATCCCAGCCGGAAGCATTGTGCGGATGAACCCCGACCGTGGCAAAGCAGGAATCGTAGCGCAAAGCCAGCTCGACGACCTTTTCGCTGTCGGCAACGCTGCTTCCGGGCAGGATGAAGGCGGCAACACCGGCGGACGCGGCCCTGGCGATGATGTCGGCATGTCGACCCTCGAAGGCCGGAGCGGTAAGGTTTACGGCGATGTCGATCAGCTTGGCGGGCACGGCCCCGGAATCGGCCGGACGGGAAGTCGGTTGGCAGGTTTTGTCGTTCATGGTGCTGTCAGGCTATCGTTCTTGGGAACGATGGAAAAGCCCCCGAAACACAGGGCGGGGACATTCCTAAATTACCTTTATTTGGGTGCCCGGCTTAGCGTCGGAGTTGACCGCACGCCCCAGGTGCCTACGGAACCGTCCCAATTTGATAAATCGGCGCAAAAAAGCCAAGCGGTACGAGGAATGATTGCGCACCGCTTGGAATCACCTACCAGAAACCATTAGCTGTCGGGCTTGAAGCCGTTAATCACGGATGGCGCGTCCACCGGTCCGGGCTGTGTACTTCCAAGCTGCAAGTTTCCGTTATCGCCCCATACGTTGATGAATCCATTCGCATCCACCGCCATGCCGAAACTACCGTTTGTGCTGTACGTTTTCAAGTTGGAAACGGTGTCTATCTTGTTGGGCCTAAGCCGATCGGCGTCATTAGGATTGCCGCGACCAAGCTGGCCCAGCTTATTACTTCCCCAACTCCACAACGTACCGTCCTTGGACAGAACTACCATATGTTCCGTCCACGAACCTATGGACAGCCTTTCAAATAAGGTATTGGAAAACCCGAAAACCTTAAAGGGATAGCGGGAGCCGTTTACATCCGAAAACCCGCTTCCAGCCTGGCCTTCGTTCTGCGAACCCCATGTATACAGAGTGCCCGAATTATCGATGGCCGCGGTGGCGCGGTTGCCGGCAACCGCAGCTATCCAGGTTTGGTTCATATAGGTGTGTTGTACCAGGCCGGTTTTATCGGAACCGGCGTTCGCATTATTCGTACCATCCGTGTTAATCGCATAGTAAAGGTTGCTCCCGCAGCCCCACAGGGTTCCGTCAAACTTTAGCAGGATGGCGTGGTGTTCGCCCATGGACACGGATCTCCAGTCGTCGTCAGTTCCCACCCGAACCGGGCTGTCCCGGCGCTGAGAGGATGGATAGAAACCAAAGTAGGTTCCGTCGGTTCCCCAGCCCCAAAGGGTTCCGTCCGTTTTTATGGCCATGATGCTGGTACGTGGCGACGAGCCGTTTTCATCTCCCGCGTGGTCGCTAACCGACACGGTGGCCCAGTCGTTGTCGGCGCCTATTTGTCTTGGGCTTGTGGCCCCGTTAAACTCGCCCCATCCCCAAAGCGATCCGTCCTTCTTTATGGCGTAGGTGTTGGTTCTTGAGGTTGCAACCATGGCCCAGTCATTGCCGTCAAGCCGAGTGCGGTTTTCATTTCCGCCACTTTTGCCTATGCCGAGCTGACCTTTGTCGTTGTTTCCCCAGGCCCACAGTTTGCCGTTCTCGCCCAGCGCAAAGGCATGGGACACGCCGGCGACAAGTCGCCTCCATTCGTTGAGCATACCGGCATCAGGGTACGGGCCTCCTATGTTTACTTCCTTTATGGTAGCCATGCCGGGATCATCAAACGCGGTTGCCCTTATTATCACCTTGTTCATCGTCTCGGTGTCGGAAACTTTAAGAACAACACTTGCGGCGATGCTGTCGCTAAGTCCTGTAAGCGGGCTTACTAAATTCTCCTCGGGCAACGACCAGTACGCACTACGCCATTGAGCGGTGCCGGCTTGGACTCTCACGGTAAAAGTCCCGCTCTTACCCCTTTCAATCGTGTCCGGCCCATCTATGACCACGCCTACTACCTTAACGGTTGCGGAACCCGACAGATCGTAGGTAACCGAGGTCGCCGTTACCGTCATCATGGTGCCCGTAGACGTGCCGGGGTTGACCGTAAGCAATCCGTCGGCGGTTATCGTTCCCGCACTTGTCGGGCTAACCGCCCATGTTACGTCTTGTGAAACATTGGCCGGAGCAACCGCGACTTTGAACTGCCTGGATTCTCCGGGCATTACATACGCCAAAGCCGGCGTAACGGTAACCTTCGACGCGGGCTCCACCACGCTAATCGTGGCTTCCCCTCTTGCTGCCGGATTCGCATCCGAGATTGCGATTACTTTGACCTCGGTTCCCAATGCCGCCCGATTTATGCTTACGACACTCCCACCCTGATCTATTTGGCCCGCATCGCTTGGATCCAGGGTCCAGTGTACGCCTTGTGGAGCACCGTCCGGAAGCACGGAAGCCCTGAACTGAAATTTGCCGGAGCCATACCCGCTTCCGGTAGGAACGGTCATCCGCTCGGGGGTAACGATTACATCCGTAGGCTGAACATCCACGATGGTAATCTGTGCGGTTCCGGATATTTCGGGATACATGGCCGATGTTGCCCGAACCGTTATCTCCGTACCGATGGTATCCAGGTCGGCATTTGCGGTAAAAAGGCCGTTAGCACCAATCGTTCCCAAATCGGCCGGCTCAACCGACCAAATTACATTCTGATACGAGGCATTGGGAAACGCCTTGGCCAGGAACTGGGCCGAGCCGCCCGGGGACACGTTCGCCGGATTCGGCGTTACGATTATCTCCTCGGGTACGTCGGGATAAAACGCAGGACTTTCCGCATAGTACGAATAATCCAAATGGATAACGACCAGCTTGAGAGCCCGGCCGCGGTCGGCGTATGCCAGGCGGTAGGTTTTGCCGGTGGCCCCGCGGATGGGGGTAAAGTCCTGGCTCCGAGCAAGGGAGCTTGCCGGCCCGGAACGCATCCAGACATAGCGGAAGCCGTCCTCCGCCAGCGCGCTTTCCGTGTCGATGACTGCCTCCAGTTCGCCGTCCTTGCCGGTTATCTCCACGGTCCGGATCACGTCGGCAATGTCGGTTTTGTCCGGATCGGTATCGATGACGGGATACGACGGGTCGCTGAGCATGCCCCTGACATGCCCGCTCCTGAAGGCTATCACGGTAAAGGGGACGCCGACGTCCTCCTCCTCCTGGGGAAAATAAGTCCCGCCGCTACCGCCCACGGTAACGTCGCCCCTCTTCCAAACGAAGGTAGGATCGCCCGTACCGACAATCCCGGCATCGTCGGCGATCAGCGTTTCCCCAAGGCGGGGAAATTTGTGCAGATCCTCCCGAAAGTTCGGGTCGCCCTCCCGGCCGAGCATGTTTTCATGAATGAAGGTAATGGTAACGCTGCCGTCAAGGTTCTCGGTGTCCTCGATCTTCAGGTCGTAGCAGGAGGCAAGAAGAACAACTATTAGGGTAACGCTAAATATGAGCCCAACGGTATGCTTTTTCATTGTTTTCACTACCTTATCTTAAACGATAGTCCACATAGAAATTTATGTCAAGCAGGCTAGTTACGAACGTTAGCACCTTATGGGGATAGTCCAAGGCACTACCTAAACAGGCTATAAGTTTTTGCCGACCTGCTTAATCACGAAACATACCGATCCGGCAGCTAAAGTCACGGGAAGCTGCCGCAGGCAGGCCGGACCGTGGCCCGAATCACCCCGGGATTTACCTGCTGCTGGCCTTTTCCTACTTCCGCCGTAGTAATTCAAAATTCTTCATCGATCTTATTCCCACCGGTAATCCTATCCCGACAGCAAGCCCCGACAGTAAACCCCGACAATCCCGGCGGACGCGGCCCTGGCGATGATGTCGGCATGCCGACCCTCGAAGGCCGGAGCGGTAAGGTTGACGGCGATGTCGACCAGCTTTGCGGGCACGGCCCCGGAATCGGCCGGCCTGGAAATCGGTTGGCAGGTTTTGTCGTTCATGGTGCGGTCAGGCTAGCGTTCTTGGGAACGATGGAAAAGCCCCCGAAACACAGGGCGGGGACATTCCTACGACAACGGATTCCGGAAAAACGGCGACCGAACCGGCTTTTGCGCGGGCGAAACCCAGGTTTCGCCCGCGCATCTTGACCGCAAAAGCCGGAACCGACGCGCCGCCTCGTTCCTATTCGACGACGACGAAGAAGTTCCAGTAGTTCCTGTCGTTTGACGACCCCCATTTTGCCGACCCAAACGAAAGCTCGAGCATGTACGGCACGCCGTCGGCATCCTTGGCCCCTTTCCCGATGTTCAATCTGAAAGTCCCGTACACCTTCCCGGTATAGTGGTTGCTTTGAACCCATGACACGTCAATCGACGTATCCAGCGTTGCATCCAAACCCTTGGGAATTATCACCACCGGATCCGGATCACCCCACCATGGAACGGCGGGAGGAGATCTAAGGCCGTCAAAACTGGCGTGAAAAGGATATTTTCCCCCCACAATAAGGAAATAGTCGCCCGACACGGGGATATCGACGATGTCGCCGGGTTTCACCCTAATCATGTTGCCGGGAAGGTCGGTCCATATAATGCCCAGAGGCTCTTTCATGGGCATCGTAAGCGTAACCGAACACCCGCCGGCCCCGATTGACAGGCTGCGGTTGTAGCTGCCCGAGTTGCCTTGCCACTCCGGGGCTCCAGTCAAGGTTATGGTGCCGCTTCCCGTGCCGTCGGCATTCACGATGAAGGGCGTGGCGGTCGACTGAATGCCGAAGTACATAGTTGTATCGCTATATCCGGGTCCCGGTACGGATATCGTAAAATCGCCGGCCGGGGCCGAAAGGTACCTTCCCGTAACGGTGATTTTGATTGTCCCGACATCTTGGAAAGTTTCTAGATCGATATGATTCGGGCTAATCGAAAACTCCTGCACGTACAGGTTGAACCTGTCGCTGAACGCGTCGTCCGAACCAAGCTGCAGCTCCATCGGGTACCTGCCGGCTTTGGTGTCTGCGGCGACGTCAATAAAAAGCTTGCCCGAACCGCGTTCGCCGGCATTCACAAAGTACGAATCCCGGTTTACGGTAGCGCCGGCCGGAAGCCCCAGCACCTTCAGCGTTTTCGCGGGCGTTCCCGAAGCGTCGGTGGTAAAGACAAATTCGCCGGTTTCCCCCAGCATGCGGACGGCCGAAATCGGGAGCTGCACGGTCTGCGCATTCCCGACAAGCGGGTAGGAATCCGCTT
>WQZW01000114.1 GCA_009780545.1 Treponema sp. | reverse complement strand
GCCGCCCGCGATGGAGGGGCGGTTTATGTCGATGGTGCTGAGCCCGAAGAAAACCAAGGGGAGCGGCGGTTCCGAGAAACCGGCGGTTTCGTAGGAACCGTGCTTCCGAAAATAACAGGGGTGGGATTATGCCCAAGATGAAGACGAAGAAGAGCGCCGTCAAGCGGTTCAGTTTCACGGGGACGGGCAAGGTGAAGTACAAGAAGCAGAACCTGCGCCATAACCTGACGAAAAAGTCGGCAAAACGCAAGCGGAACCTCCGGCATCCCGGAATCCTTTCCGCCGACAACGTGCCGACCATCAGAAAACAGATGTTGCCCTACGGTTGAGGGACAGGAAGGTAAAGTATGCCGAGAGCAGTAGACGGTTCCAAACGAAAGGACCACCGAAAGAAGATTCTCAAGCTGGCGAAGGGTTTCTGGGGACGCAGGCACTCCAACTACAAGACCGCCAAGGATGCCGTTACGAAGGCCCTTTCGTATGCCTACCGGGACAGGCGGGACCGCAAGGGCGACTTCCGCAGGCTCTGGATCATCCGGGTCAACGCCGCCTGCCGTCAGGAAGGGCTTTCCTACTCCAAGTTCATCGCCGGGCTGAACAAGGCCGGCATCACGATCAACCGTAAGGCACTGGCCCATCTTGCGATGGAAGACGAACAGGCTTTCAAGGCCATCGTCGCAAAGGCGAAAACCGCTCTGGAAGCCTAGGAAACGCCGATTGAATCCCGATGTCCGGAACGGTTTCGGACCGAGGTCCGAAGTAAAATCAGCGTTACTTACCCGTTCCGGAGGAACGGAACGGAGCAGGAACTAAGGGAACCGCTGAATTTCCCATTTGATCGGCGGTTCCCCGGTGGGGGAACACATGCTTAACTTTGAACAGGTCAAGCTGTTGGAGGCGAAGGTCGCCAAGACGATCGGGTACGTCGAGCAGATAAACAGGGACAAGGTTTCCCTTCTTCGGCAGCAGGCGGAACTGAAGGCGCGGGTGGAGGACTTCGAACGAAGGGAGCCCGAGCTTCAGACGAAGCTGGATTACTACAAGAACCGTATCGGCGAGCTGGAAGTCCTGATCACCCGCTTCAAGGACGACCAGGGCAGGATCGAGGAAAGCGTCCTTTCCGCACTTGACAGGCTCAGTAAGTTCGAGAAGGACATCGAGAAGAGCCTGAAGGATGCCGAGACCGGTCCCGCCGCGAAGGACGATCTTGGCAAGGAAGGCGATTCGGGCGAGGAGGATGCCGGGGACGAATCCGGCGGGCAGGACGAATCGGAACCGAAGGAGCGGGACGTTCCCGACGGACAAGGCGACGGGAACGATGCCGAAGGGGAAACCGCTCCGGAATCGGACGGGGCCGAAGAGAAAGACGGGGAGCTGGACATATTCTAGGTTTGGAGGATGGCTGTGGATAGTGCGAAGGACCTTCCTCCGAGGACCGAGATCAGGACCGATCCTCACGACCTGATCATCAACGTCCTGGGCGCAAGTTTTTCGATAACCGCAGGCGAAGATCCCAAATATCTCAACGAGGTTCTCGAACAGTACAACCTTGCCGTGGCCAGTACCCAGGCCATCTCCGGGATGAAGGATCCGCTGAAGGTGGCCATCCTCACCGGGTTTCTCATGTGCGACGAGATCAACAAACTGAAGCTCCAGGTGGAAGAGGAGCAGGCCGCGGCGGTCAAGGCCCTAAGCCGCCTTATCTTCCAGTTGGACAGGGTTACGGACTCTCCCCATTCCCAGACCGAGTCCGATGCCTGAATTATACCGGCTGCATGGCGGGATACGGCACTACGACTGGGGCTCCCGCGAACTCATACCGAATTTTTTGGGGATTCCGGGCAACGGAAGGCCCCATGCGGAACTCTGGATGGGCAGTCACCGATCCCTGCCCTCGTTCCTGGAACTTCCTGCCGGGCGGGAAAGCCTTGCCGAACTCATCGACCGGGACGGGGCGTTCTGGCTGGGACGGGAAATGGCCGAACGCCGGGGCGACCTGCCCTTCCTGTTCAAGCTGCTTGCCGCCGAGCGTCCGCTGTCCATCCAGGCACACCCGAACCGGGAACAGGCCGCGGAAGGTTTTGCGCGGGAGAACCGCGACGGCCCCGCACCCGACGACCCGAAACGCAACTACAGGGATGCCAACCACAAGCCCGAACTGCTCTGTGCCCTGGACGATTTTGTGGGGCTTTGCGGTTTTCGGGAACCGGCGGAGACGAAAATGCTGGTCGGGGATTTCCTGGCCGGCAAAGGTGCCTCAAAGCCGGCACCGCAAGCCCTGACTTCCGGCCTTGCCCCCCTGCTTGCGGCGATCGAGGGGAAAGGCCGCGGACCTGTTATGAGGGACTTCCTTTCGGCACTGTTTGCCCTTTCGGGGGAAACACGGGAAGCGCTGACGGATTTTCTGCTCGGGCAGGACTGCCGGGAAGACGGGGATTCCGGCAATCCGGATCCGGCGGCCCCGGAATGGGCTATGATGAAGGGCTTTGCCGGGGAGTTTCCCGGGGACAGGGCGGTGATCGCGCCGCTGTTCCTCAACGCGTTCCGGCTGCGGCCGGGCGAGGCCGTTGCCGTCGGTGCCGGCGTCCTGCATGCCTACGTCAAAGGCTTCGCCCTGGAACTTATGGCCAATTCGGACAACGTGCTGCGGGGAGGGCTCACCGGAAAGCATGTCGATCCCGGGGAACTGCTTCGGGTGCTGGATTTCGGGGCGGCCGAACCGGAGATACTCAGGCCGGAAACCGGCGGTTCCCCATTTACCTATCCGTCAAACTTCGAGGAATTCTCGCTTTCGGTGATTCAGGGGGACGGGGGGAGTCGGGAATTCTCCCCCGAATGCCCGGCGATCTGCGTCGTCAGTGAAGGCCGGGCCGAGATCGGGAGGGAAACGTTCCTGAAAGGCCGGGGCATCTACGTTCGGCCGGGGGATTCCGGTCCGGGGAAGCTCGACCTCCGGGGTTCCTTCACGATGTACGTCGCCACCGCGGGGAAACCGGGCCGATGAAGCTGTTGGTCGATGCCGATTCCTGCCCGCGCCAGGCACGGGAAATGGTGGTACGGGCCGCCAACCGGCTGAACCTTCGGGTGATCTTTGCCGCCAACCGGCCGATTCCGGGGATCGAGGGGGAGAACCTGGTCATGGAGGTATGTCCCGCCGGGGAAGGTTCCGCCGACGACCGGCTCGTCGAGCTTGTCCTGCCGGGCGATCTCGCGATAAGCCGGGACGTTCCCCTGTCGAAACGCATCCTGGAGAAGGGCGGGTCGGTGATCGACGACCGGGGACGGCTTGCGACGCCTGAGAACATCGGGGAGCTGCTTTCCGTCCGGGACTTTACCGTCGGCCTTGCGGAAACCGGCCTTTTTTCCGACAGGGACCGGGCCCGCGGATACGGCAGGAAGCAGATCGGGAATTTTGCCAACAGCCTGGATCGGGAACTGACGAGATTGATGAAGAGGGAATCGCCCGGGGGAACCGCCGAATAAACGGAAATCTGGCGGTTCCGTAGGTTTTTCTCTTCATGCCCTGCTTCGGCCAAACTCTTTTCGAGATGATGAACATCCTTGACAACCGCCCGCTTCCCTGTCATAGTCGATAATAAAACAACACCCGTAAATGGAGAACGATATGGACAAAAATACGACACTGGCCTTCATCGGCGAGCTTTCCGAGGCTCCCGGCGCGCCGGGTTTCGAGGACGAGGCGGTCGGCTGCCTGCGCAGGCGGGGGGCCGGGCTCGGCGACTGGGAGGAGGACTCGATGCGGAACCTGTACCTCAGGCCGGGCAAACACAAGGACGGCCTGCCGCACCTGATGCTGGACGCGCACACCGACGAGGTGGGCTTTATGGTACGGGCGATACGGCCCAACGGGACGCTGGACTTCATCCCCCTGGGCGGCTGGGTGGCCTCCAACGTGGGCGCCCACCGGGTTCTGGTGCGCAACGACCTGGGGAAGTGGATTCCCGGGGTGGTTTCCAGCCGGCCGCCGCACTTCCTTTCCGAGGCGGAGAAAAAGCAGGCGCCGGAACTTTCCAACATGGTCATCGACGTGGGGGCTTCGGGCGCCAAGGAGCTGGCCGAAACGTACCGCATCTCGATCGCCGCCCCGGTGGTGCCGGATGCTCGCTTCGAGTACCGGCCGGAGAACGATATCATGATCGGCAAGGCTTTCGACAACCGGCTGGGCTGCGCCGCCCTGCTGGAAACGGTCCGGGCCCTGGCCGGAAGCGAGCTCGGGGTGAACCTTTCGGCGGCCTTTGCCGCCCAGGAGGAGCTGGGGGTGCGCGGCGCGACCGTAACCGCCCAGGTCCTGCGGCCGGATGCGGCCGTCGTCTTCGAGGGAACGCCGGCGGACGATACCGTGGTCGAGGCCTACGCCGTCCAGACGGCGGTGAAGAAAGGTCCCATGCTCCGGTACGTGGACTCCAAAATGGTTACCAACCCCCGCTTCCAGCGTTTCGCCCTGGACCTCGCCGCAAAGGCCGGCATTCCGGTCCAGGCCGCCGTCCGCACCGGGGGCTCCACCAACGGCGGCGTCATCCACCTGACCGGCCGGGCGGTGCCCACCATCGTCATCGGCGTCCCGGTCCGCTACATCCACACCCACTACGGCATCGCCTCCTACGGCGACTTCGAGAATGCGGTGAAGCTGGCCTGCGAGGTGATACGGAAGCTGGACAAAACGGTGATCGCGGGGTTTTAGGGTGGGGATTGCCTGATGGTCCAAGCGGCCTTCGGCTTGGATTCGGACTTGCCGCGACAATCCGCCGGCCGCCTCTTGTCATTCCTTCGGTTCCACGATTGCGCCGCCTGCGATTGCCCACAGGTACAGGCTGGCTACCGAGCCATGGGGTGAATAAATCCGCCTGTGTTCCTCGAACAGTTCGCGGGTGATTTTTTCGTGGCGGTAGAGCATCCGCATTCCGCGCCGGATGGCAAAGTCGCCGTAGCTGAGGATGTCCGGTCTGTGCATGGAAAACAGCATGAGCATTTCCGCCGTCCACACGCCGACGCCGTCAAGCGCGGACAGTTCCCTGCAGACTTCCGCGTCGGGTTTGCGGCGCAGCGCGTCAATGTCAAGCCTGCCGTCCGCCACGCGTTCGGCGGCGGCGCGGATGTACGACGCCTTGCGGAACGAGATGCCGAACTTTTGCAGCTCCGCTTCCGTGCGCGCCAGCACGCTTTGCGGCGTTACCCCGTCAAGCCCGTTTTCCATGCGCTGCCAAATCGTCGCGTGCGCCTTCGACGATATCTGTTGCCCGACGATCGAACTGACCAGCGCGGCAAACAGGTCGGGAATGCCGTCCCGCCGTATCTTCCCGATTGCGTCGATGGCGGCCGCGAGCGTCGTGTCCCTGCTTTTCAAATAAGTAACTTCTTTTTTGCCGTATTTGAATATTGCCAATCAAAATGTCTCCCATCATGAGAGCATAGCATTATTTTGCGGGGAACAGAAGCGTTGCCGGCACGAACTCCGACCTCTTCTGGAGGATCCGCCGATAACCAATTCTCGAAGCTTCGCCCCCGCAACCAACGCCGGAAGTTTTGCTCCCACAGTCAACCTGTGGCAATTTCCTCCCACAGCCAACATGCGGAGTTTTGCCCCGCAAAACTCCGAATCCAATCCTGCTCTGCCGGATTGGATCTGCTATACTGAAGCAATGATCTACTGCGACAATGCCGCCACCACG
>WQZW01000113.1 GCA_009780545.1 Treponema sp. | reverse complement strand
TTGTCCTTCCTGGAAAACTTTGCCCCGATAGGGCCGGAACGCATACCCGGAATCAGCCTGCTCCGGGAATTCATCGGGGACAGCGAGTTCAAGTACTGAGATCCGACGAAATCGGACTGGCGCTTCCCTAAGGCCGGCGGTCCAAGATATCGCTTTTTATCGCTTTGTATTCCTCTTTCCCGATTTCGCCCTTTGCGTACCGCTTGTCCAGTATTTCCATTGCGGACTCCGAAGAGGCGTCGTCTCCAAAACCTCCGCTGGTATGCTTCTGGGGCGTGAAGTAGATGCCGTTCTTTCTTTGGCGGCTAAAGATATGACAGACGAGTATGACCATGACGGTTATGAAGGCAATTCCGAATAACGGAAATATCCACATTCCACCCGTCCAGAAATGATAAGGCCACATGCCGATTGACTCCTTGGAAAAGCTTTCCCTTACAGACTAATCCCGGCCCCCGAAGCAGTCAAGACCTTTCCCGTAAAAAACACGGAAATCAATTTTGAAAGAAGAATCAAGGCCGGAATTGCACGGAGGGCACGGAGTTGCACGGAGGGAAGAGGAATTTCCTCCTGCCGAGCGTACCGGTGCTTGAAACAGAGAATTGCTGCATAAAAAAACCGCCCGGCACCAACGTGGTACCGAACGGCCTTTTCTGCCCGAAACCGGGCCGGGAACCTGCGGCCTGCCGTATGGCAAACCGCCGATCACGGGCCGGTTCTAGTAATCCATTCCTCCCATGCCGCCCATTCCGCCGCCGGGCATTGCCGGGGCTTCCTTCTTTTCGGGAATGTCGGTGATGGCGCATTCGGTGGTAAGGAGCAGGCTGGCGATGGAGGCGGCGTTCTGCAGCGCCGACCGGGTAACCTTTGCCGGATCGATGATCCCGGCGGTCATCATGTCCACCCATTCCATCTTCGAGGCATCGAAGCCGGTGCCCTTCTTTTCCTTCCTGGCGCGGTCGGCGATCACCGCCCCGTCAAGACCGGCGTTTTCGGCGATCTGCCGGATCGGTTCCTCCAGGGCGCGCTTGACGATCTTGAAGCCGACCTTTTCGTCGTCGGTAAGGCCTTTGGTGTCGGCCGCGTCGAGGGCGAGGGCCGCCTCGATCAGGGCGATCTCGCCGCCTGAAACGATGCCCTCGTCGATCGCGGCGCGGGTTGCCGAAAGGGCATCCTCGACCCGGGGCTTCTTCTCCTTGAGCTCGACCTCGGTGGCCGCGCCCACGTTGATCACCGCAACGCCGCCCGCCAGCTTGGCACGCCGTTCCTGGAGCTTCTCCCGGTCGTAGTCGCTGGTGGTGTCCTCGATCTGGCTCTTGATCTGGGCGATGCGGTCCTGGATATCCTTCTGCGCGCCGCCGCCGTTGATGATCGTGGTGTTGTCCTTGTCGATCTTCACCGTCCGGGCCTTGCCGAGGTGCTCCAGGCCGGTGTTCTCCAGCTTCATCCCCAGTTCCTCGGTGATAACCTGGCCTCCGGTGAGGATGCCGATATCCTCGAGCATCGCCTTCCGCCTGTCGCCGAAGCCGGGTGCCTTGACGGCCACGGTCTTCAGGGTGCCCCGAAGGCTGTTCAGCACGAGGGTGGAAAGGGCTTCGCCGTCGATGTCCTCGGCGACGATGAGCAGGGGCTTGCCGCTCTGGGCCACCTTTTCCAGCAGGGGAAGCATGTCCTTCATGCTGGATATCTTCTTGTCGTGTATGAGGATGTACACATCCTCATACACGGTGGTCATCGTGTCCCGGTCGGTGACGAAGTAGGCGGAGATGTAGCCCCGGTCGAACTGCATGCCCTCGACGAAGTCGATGGTGGTGTCCATGGTCTTGGACTCCTCCACGGTGATCACGCCGTCCTTGCCCACCTTCTCCATCGCATCGGCGATGGTCTTGCCGATCTCGGTGTCGTTGTTGGCCGAGACGGAGGCGACATGGGAGATCTCTTCCTTGTCCTTGATTTCCTTGGAGTTCTTTTTGATCTCGGCCACGGCGATCTCGACGGCCTTGTCGATGCCCCGCTTCAGTTCCAGCGGCGTCATGCCGGCGGCCACGGACTTGAGTCCTTCCTTGATCAGCGAATAGGCCAGCACGGTGGCCGTGGTGGTTCCGTCGCCGGCCACGTCGTTGGTCTTGGTGGCCACTTCCTTCAAAAGCTGGGCCCCCATGTTTTCATAGGGATCGGCAAGTTCGATTTCCTTTGCGACCGAGACGCCGTCCTTGGTAACCGTAGGCGCGCCGAATTTCTTGTCCAGAAGCACGTTGCGCCCCTTGGGACCCAGGGTAACCTTTACCGCCTTGGACATCTGCTCCACGCCGGCAAGCAGCTTGCGCCGGGCTTCCTCGTTGAATAGTAACTGTTTTGCCATTTTTCTCTACTCCTCTTAACTTTTGCCCAAAATGGGCAGGGATGCTTGGTTTTTGCCCACTGCCGGGGCCACTTTCAAGCATACTTAATCGGGGAGGTTTTGACAAGGGGCCTGTCCATCCTCCGGTGGAGAATGGACGAGGGAGGTTTCGTCCGATCCGAGCCAACCAAATTACCAAAAATGATTTATTCGTAGGATTTTACCGCTTTCCCACAAGTTATCCACAACCTCGAATTCCCGTGGATTCACCTAATTCCTGTAACCCCGATGTCATTTCCATAAAAGACAAAGGGCAAGTACTTATAACGAAACAGGTAACTTATTGTACGGCAATTAATTATCGGTATCGGTACAGGCTGATTTTCCGCAAGGGGAATAGCCGCTTTGCCGGGTTGCCGTTTCCGGATTATCCCTCTTGATTTTTTCCCTTTTCATGCACAGGTTATCCACAGGCACTTATCCCAGGAAGGATCGTCCCTCGGGGTCCAGTTCCAGCACCGATTTGCACTGCGAACAGCGGAACCGTCCCGGCTTTACCGCCTTCAGCCGTTTCCCGCAGGCCGGGCAGGGAAAGGACAGGGGAAAGGACAGGGCCAGGCTTTCGCTGCCGGCCGCAAGCTGCCTGCGTGCCTGGTCGAGGTTCCCCGCCATGCTGAAAAACCGCGAAAAGCCCAGTACCCTGAATCCCTCGGCCACTTCCGCATTGATTCCCACGAGGATAAGCCGGCCCTCCGGCTGAACCGCCTTCAGCAGTGCGATGAGCGAGCCGATTCCGCTGGACGAAACCGAGCTCAGCCCGGAGCAGTCCAGCAACAACGTTACGAAGCCCATGTCGACGGCCATCTTGGCCCGACCATGGAAGTAGGGGGAATTGTAGGTGTCGATATACCCGTCCAACCTCAGGACGAGGCAGTTGGCCAGCCCGTCCATGCCCTCCAGGGCGATCTTCAGGTTTGCGTCCTTCTCGTCGTCAAATCCGGGTATCACGTCATCGTTCGGCATGTTCACCTCACTTGGTTCCATTATATATCCTTTCGTTCATACCGGCAACGGGTCCGTTCGTACCCGCGCGTCGGGGATATCCGTCCTCGGCAAACGTCGTTCGGATAAATTCGGGACGCATTTGCGGAAGTTTTGCGTGAAGCGATGCGGGTACTTGACATTCCGGCCCCAAAACGGTAGCCTGTTCCCAGTTGCGACCTTGGTGGAACTGGTAGACACGCTAGCTTGAGGTGCTAGTGCCGCGAGGCATGGAAGTTCAAGTCTTCTAGGTCGCATTGCGTTGGACGAATGCCGCTTCGGCGGCGGGTTGCGAATCGGGCCCGGGCGGGAGTTTTCCTTCAATAATTATCTCCGGACACACTTGACAGGACACAGGGCTGTGATAGGCTTATTGGGAACGGCATTTGCGTTTCATGGGGATTCCCGTACCCGGATGCCGTCACCGGCGTTTTAAGGAGAAAAAATGGCGAACACGACGTTTGAATTCGTTGCCGACAAGGGGACGGCGGTCCTTACGGTTACCAGGCCGGAGCAGCTCAATGCCCTGAACCGGGAAACCATGGCGGAGATCGCCTCGGCCCTGGATAGGGCGGCCGGGGAGAAGGGCCTGCGCTCGCTGGTCGTCACCGGCGCCGGGGCCAAGGCCTTCGTCGCGGGGGCCGACATCAAACAGCTCGAGGGGCTGGACGGGGAGGGCGCGCACCGGCTTTCCACCGAGGGGAACCGGGTGTTTTCCATGCTGGCCGAGCTGCCGTTTCCGACGATCGCCGCCGTCAACGGTTACGCCTTCGGCGGAGGCTGCGAGCTTGCCCTTGCCTGCGACATCCGGCTTGCCGCCGAGAACGCCTCGTTCGCCCTGCCGGAGGTTTCCCTCGGGGTATGTCCCGGCTGGGGCGGCACCCAGCGTCTGGCCCGGCTGGTGGGGACCGGCCTTGCCGCCGAGCTTCTGTTTTCCGCAGGCCGGGTGAACGCCGAACGGGCCTGCAGGATCGGGCTGGTCAACGCCGTGCATCCGCAGGAAAAGCTGTTGGAGGCGGCCTTGGAGCTTGCGGCCGGAATCGGGAGGAACGCGCCGTTGGCCGTCGCGGCCTGCAAGCGGGCGATGTATGCCGGGATCGAGGTGCCGCTCGCCCGGGCCCTGGAGATCGAGGCCGGAGCCTTTGCCGGGCTTTTCGGTACGGACGATGCGAAAAAGGGGCTTGCGGCTTTCGGCAATAAGGAAAAGTACGAGTTCGCGGGGGAATGACAGGCGGGGCCAATCGGCCTTTGGCCGATTGGACTTGGAGATTTGCGTTGCAAATCTCCGGCCTGTAATTGTATGGCGGTAATTGCGGAGGAAAAGCCTCCTGTCGACGGACCGGAGGGGTGGAGTTTTGCGAAGCAAAACTCCGAATCCAATCGGCCTTTGGCCGATTGGATCGGGGGCGTTGCGGGGCAGCGCCCCGCTCGGGGGGTAACGGAAGCCGGACTTTGCCACAGGCAAAGTTCGGCTGGAGTTCAGGGGGGCTTGGCCCCCCTCATGCTGGTTCAGGCGATGAAGGCGTGGAGATTTGCGCAGCAAATCTCCGAATCCAATCTGCCAAAGGCAGATTGGATCGGGGGCTTGGCCCCCCGCATTATTCTTGATCTTACTCTTAAGGAAGGAAAAAATGGGCATAGCGAGCGTGATGGTGGTCGGGGCGGGGCAGATGGGGGGCGGAATCGCCCAGGTGATGGCGGCGGCGGGGAAGAGGACGCTGCTGAACGACGTCAGCCCGGAGGCGGTTAAGGGGAGGCTGGAGTTCGTCGGGAAGATCCTGGAGAAGGACGTGGGGAAGGGGAAGATTTCCGAGGAGGCGAGGGCCGCGACCCTGGCGAACCTGGTTCCCTCGAACGACCTCGGCGACGCGGCCGGCTGCGACATCGTGATCGAGGCCATCGTGGAGAACATGGAAGTCAAGGCCAAGGTGTTTTCCGCCCTGGACGGCATCTGCCGCCCGGGCTGCATCCTGGCGACGAACACTTCCTCGCTGCCGATAACCGGCATCGCCGCCTCGACCGGGCGGCCGGAAAAGGTGATCGGCATGCACTTCATGAACCCGGTTCCGGTGATGAAGCTGGTGGAGATAATCCGGGGGCTGGCCACTTCGGACGAAACCTACGCCGCGGTGAAGGCGCTGTCCGAGGAGGTCGGGAAAACGCCTGTGGAGGTGCGGGACGTGCCGGGCTTCATTTCCAACCGGGTGTTGCAGATGATGATCAACGAGGCGATCTACTGCCTGTACGAGGGGGTTTCCACGGCCGAGGACATCGACACGGTGATGAAGCTGGGGATGAACCACCCGATGGGACCGCTGCAG
>WQZW01000112.1 GCA_009780545.1 Treponema sp. | reverse complement strand
TGATAATCCTGGTGGACGACAATCCGACCAACCTGAAGATCGGGAAGAACCTGCTGTCGGACAGGTACCGGGTGGCGACCGCTCCCTCGGCGGAGAAGATGTTCGCCATCCTGGAGGGCAATGTGCCTGAGTTGATCCTGCTGGACATCGACATGCCGGAATCCAACGGCTACGACACGATCCGGAAGCTGAAGGGACGACCGGAGACGGCGGGGATTCCGGTGATCTTCCTGACGGCGAAGGCCGGTTCCGACGACGAGCTTCTGGGGCTTTCGCTGGGGGCCGTGGACTACATCACCAAGCCGTTCCAGCCGACCCTTCTTATGAAGCGGATCGAGATCCACCTGATGATCGAGGCCCAGCGGAAGGAACTGGAATACTTCAACGAAAACCTGCAGCAGATGGTTCAGGAGAAGACCCGGGGAATCCTCGAAATACAGAACGCCCTGCTGAAGACCATGGGCGAGCTGGTCGAGTACCGGGACGACACCACCGGCAAGCACATCGAGCGGACCCAGAAGGGGGTCAGGATCATCCTGGACGAGCTGTGGCGGACCGGAACCTACGCGGCCGAGGTGGGAAAAGGGGAAAGCGACCTGTTGATCCTCTCCTGCCAGCTCCACGACCTGGGGAAGATCGCCATCAGCGACAGCATTTTGAAAAAAAACGGCAAGCTGTCGGAGGATGAGTTCGCCGACATGAAGCGGCACACGCTGGTGGGAAAGCAGATCGTCGAAAAGGTGGAATCGATGACCGCCGAGAGCGATTTCCTTAAGTACGCCAAGATTTTCGCCGAAAGCCACCACGAACGCTGGGACGGCACGGGCTATCCCTACGGGCTGGCCGGCGATACGATTCCCCTGCTCGGCCGGATCATGGCCATCGCCGACGTTTACGACGCGCTCACCTCGGAGCGGGCCTACAAGAAGGCCTTTTCCCACGATGAGGCGGTGCGGATCGTCCGCGAGGGCCGGGGAACCCAGTTCGACCCGGTTCTGGTGGACATCTTCCTGGGGGCGGAACGGGAGTTCGAGGTGGGGCTGCCGAAGGCGGAGGGCGAGACCGGGTAGGCGGATCGGGATTCGGTGCATCACAATTGCAATGCGGCAATCCTCAGTTTCAAGATACCGGTATGCCCGACAGGCGGAAACTCTTCTTCCCTCCGTGCAACTCCAAGGCCAATCCGCCGCAGGTGGATTGGCCCGTCCTCCGTGGGAACCGGCGAACGCACCGCAAAGCGGTGTGGATGCGAGAAGGCGCAGCGTTCCAGCGCAAGAAAACGTGCAAACGGGCGGGAATACGACACGGCTTTAGCCGTGGCAGTGCGCTGCGGGTACACGGAATGAAGAAGCAACCACGGAGTTGCACGGAGGACACGGAGTTTCAATCTGCGGGATACCCGAAGGTTAAACTGAGAATTGCTGATTGCAATACAAATCTACTTGACAATTTGCATTGCGGAAGTTATCGTATAATGGGTAGGGGATATGATGGTTTTTGAATGGGATCCGGGGAAGGGGCGCGCAATGTGAGGGATCACCATCTGTCCTTTTCGGTTGCGAAGTTTGCCTTCAATGATCCCCAGCGGTGGGAGCGGTACGATACGGCCCACAGCCAGGACGAGGACCGGTGGCAGACACTTGCCTTGGTCGAGAACGTCCCTTTTGTCGTGTTCACATGCGGCGAGAGGGATGCCGTCGGGATCATATCCGCAAGGGTTGCGGATAAAAACGAGGAGAGGATATACAATGGTGAGAGAGACCCTGGAGCCTGGAGAAAAGCCCACTGAAGATCAATTGACGGAAATACGCGCGGCGGCGGCAAGGCCGGTACGGTATACGGAGGACGCCCCCCGCCTTACGGCCGACGAACTTGCCCAGTTCAGAAAGGCAAATGCCGAAGGCCGCCGAAAGGTGAACTGCACGATACGGCTGTCCAAGGCTTCCCTTGAATGGTGGCAATCCCTTGGCGCCGGGTACACGGCCGCCATGTCCAGGCTGCTGGAAGATGCCCAAAACTATCCGGAGCTTTTGAAACGGATACTCTAGGGGGCTGTCCAAAACATATTCAACATGATGTGGCCTTCCTTAATCTTGGCAAGAATATCGTCAGAGGTTTTTGTCCACTTAAAAACGCGCGGGGGAATGCCGCCGACCGTCGTCTCGTCGATGACAATTTGCCCCGCCGTTTTGTCCAACTTGAACTGCTTTGGAATCGCGTCTCCCTTGGAATGCGTTATTTTTAGTGGATGTTCGTCTGCGTTCTCGAAATCGGCATGCAGAATCGCAAGTGATTTTCCCAGTTTCGCCCGGGCATGAAAATCCTCGTAAAACGGCACGCAGGGAACGTCCCGGCATAGATCGAGCGCATATTTTTTCCTGTATTCGCCGTCGTACAGAAAAGAATTTTTTGACGAAAGGGCGGAAGCCGGAAAAGACAATGTTTTTTTCCATATACTTTTCTACAGAGCATCGTTTGAATTTACTTTCAAGGTCTCTGCTCCATTTTATCGAAGCGTCCATTTTCTTGCCGTCGATGCTGGCGTTGTACGCCTTGACAAAGTATTTTATTTTTTTTGCCAAATTCTGCTTGGAAAAATCATAAACCCAGTCGTTTCTGGCCGTATTGACCCCAGGGAAACATTCATGGAAGATGGCGTTTTCGCCCGTGCCTTTTCCCGCAAGCGGGATCAGGGTGTCAAAGTCGGAATCGGAAATATTCAGCCAGTTGTTTTTGCCATCCGGATATACCCGCTCCCACGGTATGCTTTTAAGTCCTTTCTGTTTCAGGAAATACAGCTTTTCGTCCTTGGTCTGCCCGTCCCGCATGGTGTAATACTGCACGACGGTTCGATCCGGCTTGTCCTTCGGCGTTTTTATCGCAAACATGATCGCCACGCCGGTCTGTATCCCAAAAACGTTGTGCTTCGAGCCGGAAATGCGGGGATTTTTCCGCACGTCGCTTTGGGTGTCAACAATATAAAGATAGTCGAACTCCCTGCATATCACGCTTCTGAATCCGTCGGTGAATATTGCGTCCACGAAAGAACGATTGGTCACAAAAGCGACCATGCCGCCGTTTTCATTGTCGATGCGATCCATCGCCCAGCGGTAAAAGCGAAAATACATATCCTCGAACTGCTTCTTCTGCGCGGTACTCTCAGCGGAAAAAGTCTGCCGTATCCGCTTGTCGATTTTTGGATAAATGCGGTTGGCATTCTGGTTGCCGTAATTTCTTTGGTTGGCGTTGTAAGGCGGGTTGCCTATCACCACCGATATTCTCGTCTCGTTCTGCGCCTTGATTCGCTTGGCGTTTTCCTCGCTCACGGTTTCTATCAATTCCGCCTGGCCGAACGGATCCAGCTTGAAATAGGCGTTGTCCAAAGTGTCGGTGTAGCAGATGTTGGGAAACTCAAGGTACTCGTTCATTTTTTGCCAGTAAATGTATTCGATGTTCAGGTTGGAAACATAGTAGGGAAGGATTCCGACCTCGTTGGCGAACATCCCGCCCAGGTATTTTTCCCGCAGCTTTGCCGGCGGAATGTAGTCGATCAGCTCGGTGATGAAGGTGCCGGTTCCCGTGGCCGGGTCTATGATGCGCACGTTTTTTTCGGCAAGGCCGGTGTTGAAGTGCCGCGCCAAAAGCTCGTCGGTTACGCGCACCATGAAATTCACGATTGCTGTCGGCGTGTATACCACGCCCATGCGATCCGCGGCCTTGGGATTGTAGGACTTGTAAAATTCCTCGTAAAGGGTTTTCAGAAAATCCTGCTTGTCGTGATGATCGTCTATCTGCGATGCGGTTACGGCAATGGCGTTGTAAAAATGCCTGTTCTTGTCCTCGAACTGTTTGCGCTTGTCCCGGTCAAAAAACGTCCACACTATTTCGTCGATGGAGCGCGCTATGTTGTTTTTCTTTATGAAGTCGGCTTCGCCCAGCACGGCCAAAAACAGTTTGTCGGTAAGCATGTGCTGGATCAGGATTTCGCGAATGTCCTCGTAAGTGAATTCCGGATTTATCTCCTCCCTGCACCACTGGACAAGGCTGGGAAGGTCGCTTTTGAACTGCCCGATCGCGGCGTGAAACTGATGTATTTCCTGCCTTTCGAATTCTATGAACGAAATGAGCAGTTTCTCAAGCTGCCCGTCGTCGGCCATGGTGATCCGCATTACTTCAAGATTGTTCTGGTAGAGCACGGCGGTTACGGAATTTTCGAATATCGTGTTGATCAAAGGATAGTGCTTTAGTCTTTTTTCTTCAATTTCCTTGTCGATGTTGTCCTTGGGATCCTTGGCCTCGTAATAGCCGTAGGACAGGCGGAAGCGGTCCTTGAGCGTGCCGTCCGGATACACGGTTGCGCCCTGCGGGGTCTTGTATTCGAGTTCCTCCACCAGCTTAAGATTCCGGCTTTCCGCAAAATCGTTTACCAGGCCGATAAAACAGCGCCGTATGGTGGTTTCGTTAAGGCTGTCGCCGAAATTGACGGTATCCCGAAGATCGCTTCGATATTTGCTTATGCCTTATGTCATTTCGGTTTGTGCCATGCGTGATTATAGCATTCCTGAAAAAAAACGGGAATCTGTCGAAGGCCGAATTCGCCCGGCCAATCCCTGGGAATCACCTCCCGATGCTTTCTCCCACGGCCCGGGCCTGCGAAGGGCTCGACAATAGCTCGCTCCAGTTCACCACAATTCCCTCTTTTTCCATGGCCGACATTACATTGGCAAGGGTTGCCCCGGAACGGAAACCGCTTTTGCGGACAAAGGCCGATCCCCTTTTTCCGACAAGGCCGCCTCCGGATGCAAGTATCCTTGACAGTGTTTCCGGAAGCCTGGCGGAAAAGGGCGAGGCCGGTTCGGTAACGAGGGCGAGATAGTCGTAACCGGGAAGACGAAGGCCGCCGGCCATCTGTCCGTCTTCCGTCCGTGCATCGAGGAGATCGGCTTCATGGCCGGCCAGAGCGAAGCCGTTTGCCAGGGCTTTTGCAAATTCCTGTAAGGCCCGCCCGGAAACCCGCACAACGACAACCGCTATCCGCATAATTCCTCCTAATGATTTTACCGGGAAAAAATAGTCCCCAAACGGCGGGCGGCTTCTTCCGTCGGGATATTTTTGCGGGCCGCCCAGTCCTCAAGCTGATCCCTGCCGACGCTGCCGATTCCGAAATAGCCGGATTCCCTGTTCGCAAAAAACATTCCGCAGATCGAGGCGGCCGGAATCACCATCGCCGATTCGGTAAGCCGCAATCCGGAATGCCGTTCCGCATCCAGCAGCTCGAAGGCAAGCCGCTTGTCCTCGTGGTCCGGGCAGCAGGGATAGCCGAACGCCGGCCTGATGCCGGAAAGATCGGCCGGGTCTGCGGTATAGCCCCACCACTCATACCGGATGCGGGAATGCACCTCCTCGGCAAAGGCTTCGGTCAAAACGTTCGCAAGCGTTTCCAACAACAGGGCACCGTAATCGTCCCGGTTCCGTCTGAATGCCGCGGCCGATTCCTCGATGCCCCAACCTGCGCTCAGGGCAAAAAGCCCGAGCCGGTCGTTTGCCGGGGCAAGGAAATCGGCAAGGCAGGGATTGGGGTCGGAAACTTTTTTTTGCTGATTCCGCAAAAAACAAAACCGGCGCTTTTCCTTGGTTGCAAGCGTTTCCACCACGATGTCGTCGCCGTCGGCAAAGGCCGGGAAAATGCCGACCACTCCCCGCAGTTCCGGCAATCCGTCGTTCAGCACTTTGTCCAAAAT
>WQZW01000111.1 GCA_009780545.1 Treponema sp. | reverse complement strand
TTCTGATTATGTTTATCGTCGTGAGCATTAATACGCCCGGCCTGCATTTGGCGAACGTTTATATTGAAGGACAAATCCTGCGCATCGATTTTAACCTTCCAAATATGCTTGCGCTTGGCCTTGTTTCCCTTCCTGCCGTTTGCTGTATATCCAATTTAATGGTCGCCAACAATACTTGCGTTCTTGAGGCCGACAAAAACACGCGCTACACGATGGCGCGACATATTGGCCGTAAAAATTCGTTACGCCTTTTTGCCGGCCTTTATGTCATCGTCTACCTTGCCATACTAACTTCCGTTATTTTGCGCGCCGCACCGATTTTGTGTCTGGTTTCCCTTGCGACGATTTGGCCCGTGCTGACCAATGTGCGCGTCTTTTTTCGCAAGCAGATCAAATCCGAAACTTTTTCCGTCTCCGTCAAAAATTTCCTGCTGATCATGCTGCCGTTTATTTTGACGATGTTTTTAGGCGCAATCTTGGAGCGTGGTTAGTACGACTTATGCAAGTTGGAAGACCGCACGCATTCCGGTCGTAGCACTTGAACGTAAGCTGCAATATCGTCTACTGCACAATAAAGGAGCGAACCAAAGGAGATTCGATGGGAATCGCAAAAAAATTTTTAAGTTTCGTTGAAATTCGAACAAAGCTTGCCAGCGTCATTCCCTTTTCAGCGGCACTCGCCTACTCTTTTTATCTTACCGATCGCATTAATCTTCACGGTTCGCTAATTTATTTTGTTGCGGCAATGCTTTTTGATATGCCGGTTACGGCGATCAATAATTATTTGGACAACCGCGAGGCACGAACGGCGCAACATTTTAGCCACTCGGTCAGCCTTGCCATTATTTTTGCGATGCTTGTGCCGGCCGGTGTTTTGGGACTTTACATTGCGTTCACTTATGGGCTTGCAGTTTTGTTTGCCGGCGTGTTTTGCTTTGTGGCCGGCATAGCCTATACTTTTGGCCCCGCACCAATTTCCAAGTCCCCATACGGCGAGGCGGTTTCCGGTTTCGTGCAGGGTTTTCTGATTATGTTTATCGTTGTAAGCATTAACACACCAGATCTGCATTTGACGAATATTTATATTGAAAATTTAGTTTTGCGCATTGATTTTCACGTTCCCAATATGCTTACACTTGGCCTTGTTTCCCTTCCTGCTGTTTGTTGCATATCCAATATAATGCTTGCCAACAATACTTGCGATCTTGAGGCCGACAAAAACACGCGCTACACGATGGCGCGACATATTGGCCGTAAAAATTCGCTTCGCCTTTTTGCCGGCATCTACATCGTCGCCTACCTTTCGATACTGGCCTCCGTTATTTTGCGTGCCGTGCCGATTTTGTGTCTGGCTTCCCTTGCGACGATTTGGCCGGTACAAGCCAATGTGCGTATCTTTTTTCGAGAACAGGTCAAACCCGAGACTTTTTCCCTTTCCATCAAAAATTTTCTGCTGATTATGCTACCGTTTATTTTGACGATGTTTTTAGGCGCAATCTTGGAGCGTGGTTAGCGTCATTGTTTTAAGAAAAATATCCTGCCTGCATGAATCAGTTTCATCAAAACGATGATTTGTTTAAGATTACTTCCAAAATTTTCAAGGGATGCCGATCCAGGACCTATATTTCCGCCTTCCTTCCTCAAAAAGCCACGTCGAGTATCATCATGATAAGAAAGCCGCCGGCGAAGCCCAGGGTACCGGCGTGGGGGTGCTCCTCCATTTTGGCCTCGGGGATGAGTTCCTCGACCACGACATAGATCATCGCGCCGGCGGCGAAGGACAGAAGCCAGGGCATCAGCGGGGCGATGACCAGGGCCAGCATCACGGCAAGAGCGCCGAAGACCGGCTCCACGATGCCGGAACCGCAACCGAGGAGAAAGGCCCTGGGCTTGGAAATTCCTTCCTTTAGAAGGGGCAGGCTGATCGCCGCACCCTCGGGGAAATTCTGGATGCCTATCCCCAGTGCCAGGGCATAGGCCGAGGCGTACATTGCGGGCTCGCCTGTCTGTGCGGCCAATGCGAAGGAAAGCCCCACGGCCATGCCCTCCGGGATGTTGTGCAGGGTTACCGCCGAGATCAGCAACGTGGTCCGCTTGGACATCGAGGGCGGCCCCTCCCGGGTATTGGCGAAGGGATGCAGGTGCGGTGTAACATGGTCCAGCACCAAAAGAAACAGCACCCCCAGGACGAACCCGCCGGAAGCCGGCAGCCAGGACGGCCAACCGGAAACCTCGGCCTGCTCGATGGCCGGCAGCAACAGGCTCCAGATCGAGGCCGCAACCATAACCCCGGAGGCGAATCCCAGAAAAATCTGGTGAAACGCTCCCAGCGTGGCCCGCCGGAAGACGAACACCGTCGAGGAACCAAGACAGGTCATCAGGAAGACGAAGCCCAAGCCTCCGCCCGCAAGCAAAAGTGCGTTTACCATACCACAAATATAAGGGAAAAGCCGACCGCTCTCAAGGGAGGTCCGTTTCCTTAAGAAGAATGGGCCGGGCCTAAACCCCCAAAGCCCGCCTGAAACCGGCAAACACCGTATCGAGGTCGCCCGAAGCGTCGATGTCGGTAATCAATCCCTGCCCGCGGTAGAAGTCGACAAGCGGGGCCGTCTGTTCCCGGTAGACCTGCAGCCGCCTGAGCACGGCCTCCGGCAGGTCGTCGGGCCGAAGGCGAAGCCGGCCACCGCACTTGTCGCAGATGCCCTCCACCTTCGGCCTGAGGTTGACGGCATGGAAGTTGTGGCCGCAATCCCCGCAGACCAGCCTTCCCCCCAACCTTTCCTGCACGGCGGCATCCGACAGCTCAAAGTTGACCACCCGATCCACGGGGGAAAATTCCGCCAGGGAACCAGCCTGGGGAACGGTCCTGGGAAAACCGTCTAGGATGTAGCCCTTCAGGGCATCCGGCTTTGCCAGTCGCTGGCGTACCAGATCCGTCGTCGTCTCATCGTCGACCAGTGCCCCCGAATCCATGACGGCCTTGACTTTCAGGCCCAACGGACTGCCTTCGGCAACCGCCGCCCGAAAGATCGCTCCGGTGCTTATATGGGGAATGGCCAACAGTCCCATGGCCTGTGCCGCAAGCGTACCCTTCCCTGCTCCCGGCGGTCCAAGAAATATCAGCTTCATGCTTCCCTCCAATAAAATTTATGAATTCGCCGTACACGTCCATTGTACCCCGGTTTTGCCCGAAAGGTAAATGTTTTTCGGTATTTTGGAAAAATATTGCGTTAGTTAGGTAAAGGCGGGAGTTTGGCCCCTCATCCACCCTTCTTTCCCAAAATCCGGTACGAATCCCCCTTCCTGCGGAACCCACCTCAACCCAATTCACCCTGTCTTTTCGTATGTATGGACAAAACTTGCCGTTTTTGCTAGACTGGGTGGAGTGTCCCTTTCCGGGGAGTGCCGGATTTAGGTAACCGGGGAACTTTTACAGGATAGTTAAGGAGCAATCCATGAAACGGACGTATCAACCGAGTAAAGTCAAGCGGAACCGAAAATTCGGGTTCCGTGCCAGGATGAAGACGAGGGGCGGAAGGGCCGTGCTTAAGCGGCGGCGGGCCAAGGGACGCTACAAGCTCACCGCTTCGGACGAGAAGAAGCCCTACTAGGGCTGCCGCATCGTTTGATGGCGGTTTTACCCCGTGGCACCGGTTCCTTCCGCTTCGGCAGGGAGGAACGGCTGAAAAAGAGGGGGCAAATCAAAGAGGTTTTCAAGAAGGGAAAGCCCTTCGGGTGTGCCGGGGCAAAGTTGTTCGTTTCGAGGAACGGCCTCGGCCTGAACCGCATCTGTTTTACCTTTGCCAGGGGCTTTGCCGGGGCAGTGCGGCGCAACCGTGCCAAAAGGCTCGGGAGGGAAGCCTACCGGATGCTGAAACCCGGCCTGAAGCCCGGATTCGACCTGATCTTTCTGGCCTATCCGGAAAGGCAGGACCTGCGGCCCGGTTTGGCGGAGCGGCTTAAGCAGATGGAACTTTTGTTCACAAGGGCGGGCTTACGCAAATGAAGCAAGTTGCCATTGCGGTTATCAGATTTTATCAATGTGCCGTTTCGCCGCATTTTCCTCCGACCTGTAGGTTCTACCCGAGCTGTTCGGCTTATGCCATCGAGGCGATACGGCGACATGGCTTTCTGCGGGGCGGTGTCTTGGCCTTGAGGCGATTGGTGAGGTGCCATCCACTCTGTCCGGGCGGTTACGACCCGGTCCCCGAGGAAAGGCGTTAGTCAAATCCCCGTGATTTGGCCCGCTTTCCCAAAAGCCCGGCTCGACGGGCTTATTCTGAAGTGAGGACGAACGTACTATATTATGGAAAAGAATACTTTACTGGCGGTCGTGCTTTCGGTCGTCGTGCTGATTTTATTCTCCGTGGTGCAGGGAATTTTCTCTCCGCCCGCACCGAGACCGGCGCAAACCCAGGTTCAGCCGGCTCCCCAGCCTCCGGTCGTGGACAACTCCGGATACGGGCAGCCGCCGGCAATCCTCGATTCCGGCGAAACGGTCTCCGGCGACTTGACGGACGGGGAACAGGAAGACGGCGAGGAACCGGAACTTCAGTACGTCCGGATCGAGACCGACCTGCTTTCGGTGGTCCTGTCCAATGCGGGGGGCAACGTCGTCTCCTTCAAGCTGAAGGCCCATCTGGACGGCGACGATCTGGTTCAGATGATCTTCTCCGGTGACAGCGATGCGCGGGCATTCGCCCTGGGCTTCGGCGGACCGGATGCCGAGCCGGAGAAATCGCCGCTCAACGTCAGGCAGCCTTCGGAACACACGGTAATCTTCGAGGGCTACGTCAGCCCGAGGAACAATCCCTCGCAAAGATTCCGCCTGGAAAAGGAATACCGCTTCCATCCGGGGGAATACATGTTCGAGCTGATAGTCCGCCTGGACGGAAACCGTCTGCAGGGCTTCGACTTCGGCGACAATGCCGCATACACCCTGTCCTTCGGGCCGCAGATCGGACCTTCGTTCGTGAAGCTGGACCGCTACCAGAACTTCCGGCAGTACTTTTCCTTTTCCAACGGCAAACGAAAGAACGAACGGGCAAACGGTTCCCGCATCACTTCAAGGCCGCAGTGGGCGGCGATTGCCGGGCAGTACTTCACCCTCATCGCCATTCCCTCGCTTCCGGGCGGCTTCGACCTGAGCTTCTCCGAAAAGCCGGAGCCGGGCGTGCCTTCCACCTCGAGGATGCACCTGATCAGGCCGCCGCTTACATCGCAGCGGGTCGAGGACGTTTTCCGTTTCTACATGGGCCCGATGAGCCTGGACGTGCTGCAGCGGTTCAACACCGGGGACAACGCCTTCGACTTCCGGAACATGCAGCTTACCGAGATGTCCGGCACCAGGGGGATTCTCGCTCCGCTGGAACGGCTGTTGAAGTGGCTGCTCACCATGTTCTTCTCGCTGATCCCCAACTACGGCATCGCGATCATCCTGTTGACCCTGCTGGTACGGATCGCGTTCTTCCCCCTGACCAAGAAAAGCTCGGAGGCGACCCTGCGGATGCAGGCGATGGCCCCGAAGATCAAGGAGCTTCAGGAGAAGTACCGGGACAACCGGCAGAAGATGAACGTGGAGATGGCCGAGCTGTACAAGAAGGAAGGCTACAACCCGCTGAAGGGCTGCTTCCCCATACTGCTACAGTTTCCTATCTTCATAGCGATGTTCAACCTCTTCCGAACGCACTTCGAGCTACGACGGGCGATGTTCATTCCGGGATGGATTCCGGACCTTTCCGTTCCGGAGTATATT
>WQZW01000110.1 GCA_009780545.1 Treponema sp. | reverse complement strand
CGTGATCTCGCTGAACATCGACTCGGCCAGCTTCGCCCAGATCAAGGGCGAGTCAGGCGGGGACGAGACGAAGATCAGGGAGCGGATACTCGGCATCGTGGCCGAACGGGGAAAGATGCAGAACCCGGTAACCGGTTCCGGCGGCATGCTGATCGGCCGGGTGCTGCGGATCGGCGAGGCCCTCAAAATCCCCGATCTGAAGGTCGGCGACAAAATCGCCACGCTGGTTTCCCTGTCGCTCACCCCGCTTGCCATCAAGGAGATCAAGGCCGTCCACATGAACATCGACCGGCTGGACGTGGATGCCAAGGCGATCCTGTTCGAGTCCGGCATCTACGCGAAGCTGCCGGAAGACCTGAGCGAGGCGTTGGCCCTTGCCGCCCTGGACGTGGCCGGCGCCCCGGCGCAGACGGCCAAACTGGTGCGTCCCGGAGATTCGGTCCTGATCCTGGGAGCGGCCGGAAAGTCCGGGATGCTCTGCTGCTACGAGGCGATGAAACGGGTCGGGCCCACGGGGAAGGTCGTGGGACTGTGCCGGGGGGAAGCGGACCGGCGCAAGCTGCTGGACAACGGTTTCTGCCACCGGGTGATCGCGGCCGACGCCACCAAGCCGATGGACGTGCTGAAGCAGGCGCTGGCGGCGAACGGCGGTGCGGAATACGACATCTCGATCAACGTGGTGAACATGCCGGACACGGAAATGGCCTGCATCCTGCCTGTCCGGGACGGCGGCACGGTGTACTTCTTCTCGATGGCGACCAGCTTTACCAAGGCCGCGCTGGGGGCCGAGGGCGCGGGCAAGGACGTCACCATGGTCGTCGGGAACGGCTACACCAAAGGACACGCCGAGATTACCCTTGCCGAATTGCGGGAAAGTCCCGTATTAAGGAAGATTTTCGAGGAGACCTATAAATAGGTACCGTGGGTATCCGTTTGTGGGCCGATGGCCGGAGAGAAAAACGTTTTAGGAGGAATCTATGGAAGGAAGCGGAATTGTTGCGGGTCACCCGGAAGGGAAGACGAAGGTGAGGGGCAACGGACTTTTCGACGCCATCCCGTCGGAGGATTGGAACGACTGGAAATGGCAGGTACGGAACCGGGTACAGTCGGTGGATGACATCAAGAAGCTCATCAAGATCAGCCCGGAGGAGGAGCAGGGAATCGCCAAGTGCTTCGAGACGCTGCGGGTCGGAATCACCCCGCACTACTTTTCCCTGATACGGCCGGAGGATCCCTTCGATCCGATTCGGCGGATGTGCGTTCCCTCGATAACCGAGCTGAACCATGCATCCGAGGACCAGGAGGATCCCCTGCATGAGGACACCGACTCGCCGGTTCCGGGACTCACCCACCGCTATCCGGACCGGGTGCTGTTCCTGGTTACCGACCAGTGTTCGATGTACTGCCGGTACTGCACCCGCCGGCGTCTTGTCGGCGACAACGACGCCGCCCTGCCGACGAGCCATGTCGACGCGGCCATCGACTACATCGCCCGGACTCCGGTGATCCGGGACGTGCTGCTCTCGGGCGGCGACTGCCTGCTCCTCAGCGACGAGAAGCTGGAGGGAATCATCAGCCGGCTGCGGGCGATTCCCCATGTCCAGATCATCCGTCTGGGATCCAGGCTCCCCTGCGTGCTGCCCCAGCGGATCACCGACAACCTGGTCAACATGCTCAAGAAGTACCATCCGGTCTGGATCAACACCCACTTCAACCACCCCAACGAGATCACCCCGGAAGCGGCCGAGGCCTGCGCCAAGATCGTCAACGCCGGAATCCCGCTGGGCAACCAGTCGGTGCTGCTCGCCGGGGTCAACGACTGCGTGCATGTGATGAAGGAACTGGTGCAGAAGCTGGTGTACAACCGGGTAAGGCCGTACTACATCTACCAGTGCGACCTTTCCATGGGACTTTCCCACTTCAGGACCCCGGTTTCCAAGGGAATCGAGATCATCGAGGCGTTGCGGGGACACACCTCCGGCTTTGCCGTGCCGACCTTCGTCGTGGACGCGCCGGGCGGCGGCGGGAAGATTCCGGTGATGCCGAACTACGTCATTTCGCAGAGCCACAACAAGGTGATCCTGCGGAACTTCGAGGGGGTGATCACCACCTACGCCGAGCCGGACGGCTACAAGCGGAGCTGCCGGTGCGACGTCTGCACGGGGAAGAAAAAGGCCGAGCTGATCGGGGTCGCGGGCCTGGAGAACGGGCAGCGGCTTTCGCTGGAGCCCGAGGGACTTGAACGCAACAAGAGGCATGCCCACTGAGGCTTCACGGTAATCGGGATGCGGGAGGAACCGTTCCGAAAGGAACGGTTCCGGACCGGCCCGGTTGCGGGGCCCGAAGTCCCGCAACCGGGTTGGGGAACCGCCCGAATCACCTGAGGACCCTCAAATGCTGCCGGCCTTTTGATAGCGACACCGTAGTTTTTCATGATTCTTAATTATGCTTTCAAGGCTCCTTTAGGATGCCTTGAAAGCGACCTTAATAAGGAGACGATATGCGCACCAAGTTGGCGTTGGACCTGAAGCAGGTCGAAAAGGCCCGGGGCTATGCGGCGGAGGTGGCCCGGCACACGCAGGACTTTATCGACCGGCACACCACCGTGACCGTCGAGCGGACGGTCTGCCGGCTTCTGGGGATCGACGGGATCGATGCGGACGGGGTTCCCCTGCCGAACGTGGTCGTGCGGCAGCTCCGGGACCGGCAACTGCTGTCCTCCGGGGCGGCCATGCTGGTGGGAAACGCCATGCTGCGGCTGGACCTGAGCGCCGCCGAGGTCGCAAAAAAGGTCGCCGCCGAAGGGCTGGACCTTGCGGCGATTCCCCTTGCCGGGATCGCCGAGATCAAGGCGAGGATCGACGCTCCGGTGCGGGAAACGGTGATGCGGATTCGACGCAACCGGGAAAAGCGGGAGGAACTTTTGGCCAGGCACGGGGAAAAAACCGAGCCGCTTTTGTACCTCATCGTGGCTTCCGGCAACATTTACGAGGACGTGACCCAGGCGGTGGCGGCGGCCAGGCAGGGGGCGGACGTGATCGCCGTGATCCGTTCCACCGGGCAGAGCCTTCTGGACTACGTTCCCTACGGGGCCACCACCGAGGGCTTCGGCGGGACCTTCGCCACCCAGGAGAATTTCCGGCTGATGCGGCGGGCCCTGGACGAGGCCGGCGAGGAAGTCGGCCGCTACATCCGGCTCTGCAATTACTGTTCCGGACTCTGCATGCCGGAGATTGCCGCCATGGGCGCGGTGGAACGGCTGGACGTGATGCTCAACGACGCCCTGTACGGCATCCTCTTCCGCGACATCAACATGCAGCGGACGATCATCGACCAGTATTTTTCCCGGGTGATCAACGGTTTTGCCGGGGTGATCATCAACACCGGCGAGGACAACTACCTTACCACCGCCGACGCGGTCGAGGAGGCGCACACGGTCCTCGCCTCCCAGTTCCTCAACGAACAGTTCGCCCTGCTCGCCGGCCTCCCGGAAAAGCAGATGGGGCTCGGGCATGCCTTCGAGATTTCGCCGGAACTGAAAAACGGTTTCCTGTACGAGCTTGCCCAGGCGCAGATGGCGCGGGAGATTTTTCCCGACGCGCCGCTGAAGTACATGCCGCCGACCAAGTTCATGACCGGCGACATCTTCCGGGGCGTGGTGCAGAACGCCCTGTTCAACATCGTTTCGGTGACCACCGGGCAGAAAATCCACCTGCTGGGAATGCTCACCGAGGCGATCCACACGCCGTTTATGTCCGACCGCGCGCTGGCCATCGACAACGCCCGGTACGTTTTTCGGACCATGGCCGACCTTTCCGACGAGATCGAATTTCGGGAGGGGGGGATCATCCGGGGCAGGGCGAAGGAGGTCCTCGACCGGGCCTGCGACCTGCTGGAGGAAATCCGGAAACACAAACTGTTCGCCACGCTGGAACGGGGAATTTTCGCCGGCATCAAACGGAGGCAGGACGGGGGCAAGGGGCTCGAAGGCGTGGTCCCGAAGGACGACGCCTATTTCAATCCCTTCATCGACCTGATGCGCAAAGGAGGAAACGCATGAGCGGAGGACAGTACTCGACCGACAAAAAAGATTACGACAAAAACCTCGACCTGACCCGGCTGCGCCCCTACGGCGACACGATGAACGACGGCAAGGTCCAACTTTCCTTCACCCTGCCGGTCGCCGACGACGAACGGGGCGAACAGGCGGCCATCCAATTGGCAAAAAAAATGGGCCTGACCGATCCGTCCGTGGCGCACCGGGGATCGTTGGACAGGGCCTTTACCTTTTACGTCGTTTACGGCGGCGTTTCCCACAGCGTCGATTACGAAAGCATCCAAGTGAGGACCGTGGTCGGCGACGTGATGGAACGGGGCGAGGTTTCCGAGTACGTCCGGCAGAACATCGGCCGCAAGGTGGTCTTCGTCGGGGCATCCACCGGCACGGACGCGCACACCGTGGGCATCGACGCCATCATGAACATGAAGGGATTCGCCGGCCACTACGGACTGGAACGCTACGACATGATCGAAACGCACAACCTGGGAAGCCAGGTTGCCAACGAGGAGTTCGTCCGGAAGGCCCGCGAACTGAAGGCCGACGTGCTTCTCGTGAGTCAGACGGTAACCCAGAAGGACGTGCATGTGGCCAACCTCACCGAACTGGTCGAACTGCTGGAGGCCGAGAACTTGCGGAACAAGGTCGTGCTGATCTGCGGCGGCTCCCGCATCACCGGGGAGCTTGCCAAGGAACTCGGCTACGATGCCGGCTTCGGCAACGGAAAATACTCCGAGGACGTGGCCTCCTTCGCCGTCCGGGAACTGGTGTCCCGGGGCCTGGCCGGGAGGCGGGAGTGATTTCGGGCCGGCACTTTCTGCGATAAGTGCCGGCCGGTATACTGAAAAGAGGAGGATTGTCATGAAAGCTTTGGTGATCGCAATCTTTCTTGCGATGACGGCGTTCAGGTTTTTCCTTAAGTACCTTGACTACTCGAAACGGAACGCGCCCCTGCCGGAAAACGTGCGGGACGTGTACGACGAGGAAGCGTACCAAAAGAACCGGGCCTACAAGATGGAGAAGCTGGGGTACTCCATCGTAACGGGACTGGTCGGTACGCTGGTGATTCTTGCCTATTTTGTTTTCAACTTTCATCACCTGCTTTACGGCTTCATGGCGATGCGGATGGAAAACGTTTTTTTCATTAATCTGTTCGTGCTGTTTGTGCCCATCCTTATCGGCACTACCGTTTCCCGATTGCTGGACATCTACGATACGTTCGTCATCGAGGAACGCTACGGCTTCAACAAAACCTCGGCGGCAACCTTTGTCATCGATTTCATCAAAATGCTTGCGATAACGCTGATCATAGCCTGCGGACTGTTTTCCCTGTTCCTATTATTGTATGACAAGGTCGGGCAAAATGTTTTTATCATTTTTTTCTTTGTGATGATTGCCTTCAGCCTGTTTATGTCGTTCATCTCGCCTTTACTTATCAGGATTATGTATAAATTCACCCCGCTTGAGGACGGCGAACTGAAAACCAAGATACGGGCGATGACCGACAAAACCGGTTACAAGCTGAAAGGTATTTATATGGTAAACGGATCGAAGAGAAGCACCAAGGCCAATGCCTTCGCCACCGGTTTCGGCAAGACCAAGACCATCGGCCTGTCCGACACGCTGGTGGCAAAAATGACCGATGACGAAATCGTCGCCGTCCTTGCCCACGAGATCGGGCACGCCAAGAAACGCCATATCCTGAAACGGATGCCGCTCGCTATT
>WQZW01000109.1 GCA_009780545.1 Treponema sp. | reverse complement strand
GCCGACCGGCAACACAAGGAATTCGAGAAGCGGCAGAAGGAATTCGAGCAACGACACAAGGAGTTCGAGCAACGCAGCAAGGAGTTCGAACAGCGCAGCAAAGAATTCGAACAACGACAACAAAAGGAGTTCGAACAACGGCAAAAGGAGTTCGAACAGGGGAACAAGGAGTTCGAGAAGCGTCTGAAGGAAACGGAGCGGATGATCAAGGAGAACGGGAAGCAGATCGGCGGGCTGCACAACAGATTCGGCGAACTGGCGGAACACCTCGTCGGCCCCGGAATCGTCCGGAGTTTTGCCAAGATGGGACTTCACTTTTCCGCGGGCACCGACAGAGGCAAGAAGTTGTACGACAAGGACGGAATCGTAAAGGCCGAAATCGATATGATCCTGGAGAACGAACATACCATAATGGCGATCGAGGTGAAGGCCAAGCCCGATTCCGACGGCAAGGACGTGGAGGAACATATCCGGCGGATTGCAATCCTGAGGGAACACCTTGATTCCCTGGGCCGGAAGCCCAAGACGATTCTCGGGGCGATGGCCGGGGCCGTGTTCGGTTTATCCGCAAAGAGGGCTTCGATTAAGGCCGGGCTTTACGTTATAGAACAAAGCGGCGACACGATGCGGATAGACGTTCCGGAAAACTTCGTCCCGCGGGAATGGTAGGCAAAGCTCAAAGCCGCCGGTTTTCAACCGGCGGCCCTTGCTTGCTTTGAGGTTATCGGCTCCCGCAATGACCTAGGTCGCAGGACGTTTCCCTCAAGCCATGGCCCGGTCAGGGGTATTTTGACGGTTTTCTCCCGTGCCTTCTCCATGCCCCGCTCGAAACCCTCTTCCTTGCGGTCCTTGCCTTGTGACAGGAATTCCGCCTCCGCTATCCTCGCGCGTTCCACGAAAAAGGCGTAGCCTTTTAGATCCCCGCATGACTCCAGCATAGCATGATTGCGGCCATCGTTCACGTTGAAAACTTCGACCTTCAGTTCGAGGTTTATCCCGCCGTAGCCGGCGCCGTACTTGAAGGCGTCGGACAGAAGCAGGGTATGTGCCTTCCGAAAATCACCTTACCCAATCAACAACCCCGCCATTCAGGCGGGGTTGTTGATTGCCGTATCCATTCCCGAACATGGGATGAGGAAAAGACGGCCGAATTCGTCCATGTTGTTTTACACAATATATGCTATACTTGGGGTACTGGTATCCGGATATGGTGGCTTGGACAGTGTGGAGAATATATTCATTTGAAACTGGAGGAACGTATGGGAAGATTTGCCGGAAAGATGGCGGGCATCGCCCTGGTGCTCGTCCTGGTTATGGCCCTTGCGGGCTGCCGGAACGACGACGAGAGGATTCAGCTCAACGTACTGAACTACTTTTCGCTTGCGACGCCGGGTGCGATTGCCGAGATCAACATGGTCTGGCAGCAGTTCGAAAAGGATAACCCGGACATCAAGGTGGTGCGGGAAGATGCCTTCGAGGAGCCTTTCCACCTGACGACCGAGGCCTATGCCGCCGCCGGCGAGTTGCCGGACGTGCTGTACGTTTGGCCGGGTGGACGCTCCACCACGCTGCACTCCCGGGGCCTGCTGCGGGACCTTTCGTCCTTTGCCGCCAGGGACGGGCTTGCCGACGTGTTCACCCCGGTATCGCTGGACCCCGCACACCAGGCCGGCGGTTACCTTGCGATGATTCCGGTGGGAATGACCACCACCAGCGCCTTCTACGTCAACCATGAGGTGCTCGACGCCGCGGGACTCCAACCGGCTACCACGTACGCCGAGCTTGTCACCCAGGTGCCGGTGCTTCGCGAAATGGGTTTCGAGACGGTGATTATGGCCAACGCCGATACTTGGGTGATGCAGTCCTGCCTCTTCTCGATGATCGCCGGCCGCTTCGGCGGCGAAGGCTGGGAACAGCGGATTCTCAACGGCACGGCACGGTTTACCGATCCCGGCTTCCTTAATGCCCTCCGCTTCATCCAACAGATGTACCGGGACGGCGTGCTCAGCCAGGGGACGCTGGCCACCTCCTACGGCGACACGCCGGGAATGTTCGCCACCAATATGGGGGCGTACATGATTGACGGCGACTGGCGGGCAGGGGCCTTCATCACCGATGCCTCCACCGGCCGAGCCCTGATTACCCCGGAACGCCAACGCAACATCTCCATCGGCGTGTTCCCGACAATCGCCGGGGCAAGGCTGAACGACTCCGCCTCCGTGGTGATGAGTACCGGCTGGGGGATGAGTTCCGCAATTGAACCGGGTTCGGCCCGCGAGGAAGCCGCCTGGAGGCTGATAAGCTGGCTGACCGGCCGCGAAGTACAGACCTTTATGGTAGGAAACGGCGGACTGCCCTCGCCTTCCCGGACGGACGTGGACGTGGCCGGCATGCCGCTGGAACCCATGCAGGTATCCATCGCCAACCTGGGCAGGACTTTCGGCAGAAGCACCGCCGTTATCGATTCCGCTTTCGAGGGAGCGGTTTACGGCCCCCTGAACGACGGACTCCAGGCGCTGGGCCTCGGCACGCAGACGCCGGAACAGGTTGCCGCCATTACCCAAGCGGCGTTCGATGCCTGGAAAGCGGTCCGCTAAGGAGGAAACGTCCGAGTGCCGCTTACTTGTTTCTACTGAACGAAGTGGAGTAAGAGCCAAAGGGAATCGCCGACTGTCGGCGATTCCCTAAAGTAAAAATGCTGAGCGGGATTCGGCTTTCGGGCCGGTTCCCGTTCCCACCCGTTGGAGGAACTATGACCTCGCTCAACGACAAGAAGCTGTCGTACGCCCTGTTGGTGGTTCCGGCCCTCGCCGTATACCTTGCCGTGATGGCCTTTCCCACCGTGGTTTCGGTGTTCCTCAGCCTGACCAACTACAACGGCGGAAAGATGCTGGGTAACCCCGACGTGGGTTTCGTGGGCTTCGCCAATTACCGCTGGATGTTTACCGAACCGACCGGGGGCTTCTTTACCGCCCTGCGCAACAATCTGTTCATCGTGGCGATGTCGGTGTTCGGCCAGATCCCACTGGGATTCGCCCTGGCCTACCTGCTTTCCCGCAAGCTGGTCCGGGGAACCGGGTTCTTCCAGGCGATGATCTACCTTCCCAACGTCATCTCGCCCGTCATCATCGGTATCCTTTTCAGGAGCCTCGTGGTCGGGCAGAACTCGCTGCGTTGGGAAATCGTCAAGCTGTTCGACCCGGAAGCCACCTTCATCCTGCCGACCTATCCCATGGTGCCGGTCCTTTTGGTGATGCTTTGGATGTATACCGGTTTTTACATGATCATTTTTCTTGCCAACCTGCAGCGCATCGATCCCTCGGTGCTGGAGGCGGCGAGCATCGACGGGGCTAACGAACGGCAGATTTTTGCCCGCATCGTCTTTCCGGCCCTTTCCGGCGTGGTCGTTACCTGCGCGATCCTGGCGATCTCCGGCTCGCTGCGCTCCTTCGACCTGATCTACGTTATGACAGGCGGCGGACCGGCCGGCAGTACCCGGGTGCTTTCGCTGTTCATGTTCCAGTCGGCGTTCCAGGGATCGCCGAACTATCCGCTGGCCAACGCCATCTCCACGGTCATCGTCCTGATCAGCTTCGCCCTGATCCTGGTAACCCGGGGAGTGGAAAAAATCTTCGGGGGGAAATCCTGATGCCGAACGAACGCAAGGTAACGCCGATCGCAACGGCCCTTTCATACCTGGTGATGGGGATATTCGCCCTGCTTGCCATCTACCCGATCTTCTGGTTGGTAATCCAGTCCTTCAAGACCACGCAGGAGTACATGACCGCCAGCAAACTGGCCTTTCCCGCCGAATGGTACCCGGGCAACTATCCCTTCGTGTGGCAGGTGGGCAAGTTCGGAATGCTGCTGCTGAACAGCGTCTTTTACACGGTGGTCTCGGTCGCCTCGGTGGTGCTGCTCTCGCTGATGGCCGGCTTCGCCTTTGCCAAGATGGACTTCAAGGTAACGCCGTTCCTGCACGGCCTTTTCATCGTGGGCATCCTCATCACGCTGCAGTCGATCCTCGTGCCCCTGTTCCTCATGGTTCGGGCCGTCGGCCTGTTCAACACCCGCCTCGGCGTGCTGATTCCCTACGTCGGGCTGGGCCTTCCCATGGGCGTGTACCTCTGCACCGAGTTCGTCAAGGGCATTCCGGGCGAGCTGGTGGAGTCGGCCAGGATCGACGGTTCCGGCTATCTGCGGACCTTCTTTTCGATCATCCTGCCGATGTGCGCCCCGGTAATGGCCTCGCTGGGAATCATCTCGTTCACCGGAACCTGGAACGAGTTCATCATCATCAACGTGCTGACCGCCTCGGACACCCTGCGTACGATCCCGGTCGGCGTGGCCCGTTTCGCCGGCTCCCTCGCCACCGACTTCGGCCGCCAGTTTACCGGCCTGGTCATAGGGCTGGTGCCCATCCTGATTTTCTATGCGATCTTCAGGAACCAGATCACCAAGGGAGTCGCCGCCGGCGCGGTAAAGGGCTGATCCAATCTGCCTACGGCAGATTGGATTCGGAGTTTTGCAAAGCAAAACTCCACGCATTTACTCCCGTCAACCAATGCGTGGCAATTTGCCCCGCAAAACGCCTGAGTCCGTAATACTCCGGGTTACGGACCGCCTTGCAGCCTGTTGATCTCCCGGATGAACTCTTCCGGGGTGTCGAAGTGCCGGTAGACCGAGGCGAAGCGGATGCAGGCCACCCGGTCCAGTTCGGCCAGCCGCTTGAGGATGATGTCGCCGATGACGGTGGCGGAGATCTCCCCGGAACCCCTGCTCAGGATCGCCGTCTCGTCCTCGATCTCGTTGAGGAGATTCTCGACCTGCATCCCCGACACCGGCCGTTTTTCCAGGGCACGGACAATGCCGCGTTCGGCCTTGTAGCGGTCGAAGGGTTCCCGTCGGCCGTCCTTTTTGACCACCATGAAGGGCTTGTCCTCGGTCCGCTCGTAGCTGGTGAACCGGTACCCGCAGTCGTTGCACTCGCGCCGCCTGCGGATCGCCTGTCCGTTGGCCAGTGTCCTGGACTCCAGGACCTTGTCGTTGTCGCATCCGCAATGGGGACAGCGCATTACCCCTCCAGGGACGCAAGAATCCCGTAGGCCTGATCCGGAGTTTCCGCCCGCAACAGCGAGCCCCGAAGTTCCCCGTCCTTGAGCTTGGAAGCAAAAAACGAAAGCGTGTGAAGGTAATTGGTATGCTGGTTGTAAGCGGCGGCGATCATGATGACCAGTCGGACCGGCTCGTCGTCCAGGGGCTGGAAACCCTCGATGTCCTTCCGGCTAATCCCCACCGAAACGACCAGGTCGGTAACCGAGTGCAGCCTGATGTGGGGGATGGCGATGCCCTTGCCGATGGCCGTGCTCATCAGCTCCTCCCGCTTCAATATCTCCGTGGCCAGTTTCTCGCCGCTCCTGATCTGGGGGGCCGTGGCCAGGTTTCCGGCAAGCTCGATAATCACGTCCCGCTTGTGGCCGCCGTCAAAGAAGAGTATCCGGCCCGGAGAAAGCATGGTCCCGACCTGCACCTCCGCCTCCGCCTGCTGCCTGACCCTTTCGCCGGAAATCCTTTCGTTCACCCAACGGAGGACCTCGTCCCGTTTGAAACGCCAGATCGTCCCGATCTTCCCCGCCGGGATTTCCCCCTTCTGGGCCCACTCGTAAACCGTCCGCTCCGAAACCCGCAGGTACTGGGCGACTTCCTCGATGGTCAGTATTTCGTCCTCAAACATAGGAGGATTATGCACCAAAGCGCACGATAGGTCAAGGTTTTCAAGAAAAAGGGAGGATT
>WQZW01000108.1 GCA_009780545.1 Treponema sp. | reverse complement strand
TATTTTTCCGCAGACTGCTGGCAGAAATTGGCAACAACTTGGGTAGGAATAGGGTGCATGGTCGTGGACAAATGTTCCGCTATTGCGAGATCGCGCTCTGCCGGAAGCCGCCATTCCTTTGGCGAGTTTGTCTGCTTAGCCATAAATCTTGATCCCGTCGCGGTTTACTTTTCTTTCCAGCGTTATGTGTTCCAGCCGTTCCGTAAAATCGCTTTTGTTTTTTGCGACGATGTCAACCGGCATGGATTTCTTGCGGTCAATGGCAAACCGTATCTTCAAGCCGGCGTCAAGGTCGCGCATCGGAAGTCCGTCTTTCAGAACGACGTACAGGTCGAGGTCGGAATCCTTTCGGGGATTTCCGTAGGCATACGAGCCGAAAAGAAAGATTTGCTCCACGGGCACGGCCGCAACGATCAGTTCCTTCAGCTTGTCCAGCTCCGCCCGAATTTTTGCATCCATGTATTGAGAATGGCTTTTTTCCCTTTGCAAGTCAACGGTCCAATCGGCCGAAGGCCGATTGGACTTGGGAGATTTGCGAAGCAAATCTCCACGCATTGGTTTACGAAAATACCGCCAGGGTGGAATTTTACGAAGCATTAGTTGGCGGCGGCCAATGCGGGGCGTTACGGGGCAGCGCCCCGTTCGGGGGGTAATGGAAAACGCCGAATCCGAGCTGCCTTTGGCGGCTTGGATTCGGCGTTTGGAATGAAGGGGGGCTTGGCCCCCCTCCTGATTGAATTGGCTTCCTTAATGCTATAACAACCGGAACTTGCCCCGCAACTTCCGGTACAGGATCGTCAGGACGAGGATCATCAGGACGGCGTAGACGAGGCTGCTGCGGTAGCCCCAGGCGGGACCGAGGGCGCTGTTGACCAGGCCGACGACGAACTGCATCACGGCGTTGATGAGGCCGGCAATGGCGATCATCGCGCCGATGCAGACCGGAGCGTCGCGGCCGAAACTGACGATGGCAACGGCCATGAGGGTGGGCCAGTACAGGGCCACGAAGAAGCCCAGCGCCGGAAGGACGAGGATGCCGCGGGCACCAAGCGCAAAACCCACGAGGTACACGGCTATAATAAGGAAGGAAATGGCGATCAGGCTGCGGACGTAGCCGAGGCGTTCCAGGAAAGGCCCGCAGAGGAGCCTGGAAACGGTGAACAGCAGGAAGAAGGTCGAAAGGAACGCCGCTCCGTCGGTGGCCGGGTCCAGGCCATGGATGTCCCGAAAGTACAGCGGGCCCCAGTTGGAGCTCGTGGCCTCAAGGACGATGCCCAGGCCAAGGGCCGTGGCCAGAAGCCAAACCAGCGGCATCCGCAATGCATCGAGGAAGCTTTTGCCGGATCGGGCCTTGGTCGCAGGAACATCGGAATCCGTCGCCGGGGCCGCCGGTTGGAGTTCGCCGGCCTGGGAAAGGCGGCCGCTTTCGGAGAAACGGACGAAGAACATCAGGGCGAACAGGAGCAGCACCGGCGGAAGGGAGAACAGGTAGGCATGCCGCCAGTCGAAGCCCGAGCCCCCGACGAGGAGACCGGCAAGGAAGGGACCGGCCATCGAGCCTATCCCGTAGGACGAGTGCAGGAGGTTCATCAGCAGGGCGGCCTTGGTGACGAACACCCTCGATGCCAGGGCGTTCATGCCGATGTCCAGAAAGCCGAACCCGCTGAAGATGATAAACAAGGCAACGCCGATCCAGAAGAAGCCCGGCATGACCGGCACGAGGAGCAGGCCCAGGCAGATGACCGCATAGCCGGCGATGGACGGCGGCCTTGCCCCGGAACGGCCGATCCAGATGCCGGCGACGATGTTGAAGACAAAGTACGCGCAGGACAGCAGCGACACCATCAGCCCCTGCCGGCGGAACGGCACGGCGAACTCGTCCCGAATCAGGGGAAAGGAAACGGCCTTGATGTTTTCCACCAGGCCGAGAATCAGCATGCTCCCGAACAGAAGCACGAACAGGAGTATCCGCTGCAGCCGTTCCCTTTTTACCAAACAGCGGCCTCGGAATCGGCCGTCGATGTCCGGCCATCCGCCGCCTCGCTTTCCTCCCCTTGCCCTTCGAACCACTCCGCCTTCTGCCAGGCCGGCTGCCGCCATGCCGGCGATCGTTCACCCAGTTTTTCCGCAATCAACGCCTTCAGCTCCTTCAGGCCGGAACCGTCCACGGCCGAAACGGCGATGCAGTCCGGAAACCTACCACCGGAAAGGATGGATTCCACCTCATCGGATTCCAACCGGTCGGCCTTGTTCAGGATGGTGAGAATCGGGATATCGCCGGCTCCCAGTTCCTTGAGAACGGAGATCGTCGTTTGGAAGCATTCGTCGATCTCGGGATCGGCGCTGTCCACGACGTGGAGGAGCAGGTTTGCATGCGAAGCTTCCTCCAGGGTCGAGCGGAAGGCCTTGACCAGCGAGTGCGGCAGGTGCCGGATAAAGCCCACGGTGTCGGTGAGCAGGACCGGAGCTCCCGGCTCGGGCTCGAAGCGGCGGGTCGTGGCGTCCAAGGTGGCGAAGAGCTTGTCCTCGACGAGGACGGCGGCCCCGGTAAGGGCGTTCAGCAGGCTGGATTTGCCGGCGTTGGTGTAGCCGACCAGGGCGCAGACCGGAATCTGCTGCCGTTCCCGCTGCCGCCGCTGCACCTGCCGCTGCTTCACCACTTCCTTGATCTCCTTTTCCAGTTGGTGGATGCGCTGCTCGATCTGCCGGCGGTCGGTTTCCAGCATGGTTTCGCCGGATCCCTTGGTTCCGTAACGTCCGCCCCTTTGCCTCGAAAGGTCGATGTACTTGTGGGCCAGCCTGGGCAGCCGGTAGTTCAGCCCGGCAAGCTCGACCTGCAACGTCGCTTCCCTGGTGAGCGCCCGTTCGGCAAAGATCCTGATGATCAGTTCCTGCCGGTCGATGAGGGGGATTCCGGTAAGGGTTTCCCAGTTGCGTTGCTGCGAGGGGCCGGTTTCCCAGTCGAAGACCAGGCAGTCGGCCTCCAGCTCGGCGGCTTTGTCGGCAAGTTCCTGCGCCTTGCCGGTTCCCATCCCGAACTTCGCCTGCCGTTCCCGGATGCGGATCACCTCGTGGCCGGCGATCTCCAGTTCCAGGCTTTCGGCGAGGCCCCGAAGCTCCCGGCCGGGATGCAGGTCGGCGGGAAAGCCCTCCGGCCCGGCCTTTTCGTCGTTCAGGCTGACCAGGAGTGCCCGCTTCCTCCGTTCCGTCGTGTCATGCAGTTTTTCCGTCATCGTTGTCTCCGTTGCCTTCGCCCGACAACGCCGGATTCCCCGATTCGGTCGGCATGTTCGGCAAGGGCCTGTCTCGAAACCTGTCCGTAGGAAATGATTCTAGTGCATCGAACCGAATTTGGCAATGCGAATGCCGCCTTTGCCACGGAAATCAACGGGTATCATACGGAAGCTGATCCAATCTGGAATAGTCAGATTGGATTAGGAGATTTGTTTACAAATTTCCCGCTTCCTTGATGATCGCCATGGTCCGCTCCGCACATTTGTCCCAGGAAAAGGCCGCCGCCCGCTCGATTCCGAGCCTGACGCACTCGGCATGCAGCACGCGGTCGCAGGCAAGGCTTGTCATGCGGTCGGCCATGTCCTCCGGGCTTTCCGGATCGAAGTACAGGGCGGCATTGTCGGCGACCTCCGGCAGCGCACCGGCCCGGGCGCAGGCCACCGGAATCCCCGAGGCCATCGACTCAAGGACGCCCATCCCGAATCCCTCGCACAGCGAAGGCAGCACGGAAAAGTCCGCCGCCGCATACAGTTCCGGAAGCCCGCCCACGGGAAACCGCTCAGTAAAGAAGATGTCGCCCCGGAATTTGGCCGCTTCCGCCGCCGCCTTCACCCTGTCCGCCTCGGTGCTGTCCCTTCCGGCAAGCACCAACCTGTGGGGAAGCCCGGTTCGCTCCTTGAAGATGTCGAAGGCCCGAATCAGCCGAACGTGGTTCTTGACGGGATGGTCGATGCGGGAAACGTAGAGGATGTACGGCCTCTTGATGCTGAAGGGCTTGAAGGCGATGTCAACTCCCGCCGGATACTCCCTGGGATAAAAGGCCGAATGGTCGACGCCGTTGGGCACCACCTCGATCCGGTTTTCCTTGACGCCGACAACCTCGACAAGCTGCTCCTTTACCCACCGGCTCACGGCGATGATCCTGTCCAGCCTTCGCAGCGAATGCGGCATCACCATGCGCAAGAGCGGCCCCAAATGAAGCCTCGTGCGGAACGTGCCCCAAAACGGCACCATGTCGTGGATAACCCCGACCGACGGACACGGCGAATGGTACGGCGGTTGCCGATGCGCCGCCGGAAAAAAGCAGGCCCCGTAACCCCGATCCCGGGCAAACCTTGGATACTTAAATATATGCCACAACGCATTCGCCGTCTTGCCGTTGTAGAAACAGCGGGGAATAAATTCCATTCCCCCGCCCGCCTCGCCGAACTCGTAGCGGTCGTACTCCCAGCCGAACAGCTCGAACCGCAATTCCTCCGAGTTCCGCACATACTTTAGTATATGTGACAGGTAAAGCCCCGCCCAAGAGTTCCCACCCCCGCAGCCAAAGGTGTCTATCCCTATCTTCATGGCGGTTAGTATACCACCGGATGGCAATCCAATCTACCTTCGGCAGATTGAACGACCGTTGCCCACAAAACCGGTACTTCAGCCAGTTCCCGAGGCCTCATGCGGAGGCTTGAGGTTGAGCTTGCCGATCCTGAAGGCCAGGATCTGCCGTTGCAGCTTCATGTTGAAAGCCAATCTCGGGGACTGGAACTCCGAGAACGGCCCTTGCCGCCTAAGTATTTCGTATGAAATCTACAATGCAGGTAGGGCCGTAGAAACCCTCCGTAACGATCTCAACAACATCATCGGGAACTAAAGGAAGGTTAAACAGCAGAGCCTTTTCAGTAAACCGCCGGCGTTTAATTCCAGGAACGCCCGGCGGTTTTTGTTTTTCACTCCCCGATCTGAATCCCGTACTTCCTGCAAACCGTGGCCAAAACCGAATCGCAGGTTATCAATGCCCCGCCGTATCTTCTTGCCACGACCATGTAGAACATATCGTAAACGGAATAGTTGTTGTTAAGCCCTTCGGAAAACGCTTCCTGCCACAAATCCCTGCAATCTATGAACTTGTCCACATAGTTTATTCCGTCCCGGATATACTGCATGCATTCGTCCTGCGACAAAAATCCGGCACGGCAATACTTCCATAAGGTGTTCGTCAATTCGGGGACGTACAGATCGGGGGCAACCACAAGATTCGCCGCCTTCAGCGCTTTGCCGAAATTTTCGCTTTTTTCCTTTTGCAGGAGAATCTCCAGGCATCCGGAAACGTCGAGTGCCGCGGTCATCTGTTCCTGTCCTCGCGAATCAGAGCGACATGATCGGTTGCCCGTGCTTCCGCCGGGACGCTGCGGGTCAATGCACGTTCTATGGCAAGCGCCCTTCGCTCCCTGTTGGACATTTCCTCTCCAAGCCCGCTCTTTATCAGGGCAATGGTCTGCTGTGCAATTGTCCTGCCCTGCCTGCGGGCCTCGAAAGCGATTTCCTCGTAAACGTCGGCGGGAAAGTCCCGTACCTGCAACAACGGCATTGCTATCCTCCTGTTCATACAATATACATACAACTGCATCAGTTGTAAAGGAGGTAAATTCCTATCATAGAAAAACGCCGGGACGGTTTCGATGGTGTCGCCCTGTCGAGTCTCACAAACAAATAGGACACCCGCCTCGTGGTAGAATGGGTTAGCAAACAAACTCATTCGCAGGAGGAAGCGCCGTTTTAGGCGCGACGGGTGTCCATGAAAATACTATCATTG
>WQZW01000107.1 GCA_009780545.1 Treponema sp. | reverse complement strand
GCACATCCAATTTTTATACGCAAGGAGCCGCACATGGATATGCCTTCGCTGTTCGGGAGCATGGTGTTCAACGAGTACGCGATGCGGGCCCGGCTGCCGGGAGAGGTGTTTCGGGCGTTGAAGACGACGATGTCGGAGGGCTCCGGGCTGGATTCCGGAATCGCCGACATCGTGGCCAACGCCATGAAGGAATGGGCCCTGGAAAAGGGGGCCACGCACTTTACCCACTGGTTCCAGCCGATGACCGGTTCGACCGCCGAAAAGCACGAGAGCTTCGTGTCGCCGGCGGGGGACGGAAGGGCGATCATGGAATTCTCCGGACGGGAGCTGGTGCGGGGCGAGTCCGACGCGTCCAGCTTTCCCTCCGGCGGGCTTCGGGCCACCTTCGAGGCCAGGGGCTACACCGTCTGGGACACCACTTCCTACACCTTCGTCAAGGACGGTTCCCTGTACATTCCCACGGCCTTCTGCTCGTACTCCGGCGAGGCTTTGGACAAGAAGACGCCGCTGCTCCGCTCGATGGAGGCCCTGAACCGGCAGGCGCTGCGCATCCTCAGGCTGTTCGGGGACGATACCACCAAGCGGGTAGCGGCAACCCTCGGCCCGGAGCAGGAATACTTCCTTATCGACCGGGAACTGTACCTGAAGCGGCCGGACCTGGTCTGCACCGGGCGCACCCTCTTCGGCGCGCCGCCGCCCAAGGGTCAGGAGATGGAGGACCACTATTCCTGCAGCATCAAGCCCCGTGTCGCCGCCTTCATGCGGGATCTGGAGACCGAGCTTTGGAAGCTCGGGGTCTACGCCAAGACCAAACACAACGAGACGGCCCCGGCCCAGCACGAGCTCGCCCTGATCTTCTCCACGGCGAACATCGCCTGCGACCACAACCAGCTCACCATGGAACTGCTGAAGAGCGTCGCCGACCGGCATGGGCTGGCCTGCCTGCTCCACGAAAAGCCCTTCGCCGGGGTCAACGGTTCCGGCAAGCACGTCAACTGGTCGATGGCCACCGATTCCGGGGTCAACCTCCTGGAACCGGGGGAAACGCCCCACCGGAACGCCCGCTTCCTGCTGTTCCTGGTGGCCACGGTCCGGGCGGTGGACGAGTACCAGGAACTGCTCCGGATCAGCGCCGCCTCGGCCTCCAACGACCACAGGCTCGGTTCCTGCGAGGCGCCGCCGGCGATCATTTCCGTGTTCCTCGGGGACGAGCTTACCGAGATTCTCGACGCGATCGAGGCCGGAACCGGCTACGAGTCCCGCCGGAGATCCCGGATGGAGATCGGGGTGAGCTCCCTGCCCCGCTTCCCCCAGGATTCCACCGACCGCAACCGCACCTCGCCGGTGGCCTTTACCGGCAACAAGTTCGAGTTCCGGATGCCGGGATCGTCCTTTTCGGTGGCCGGCCCCGGAATCGTGCTGAACACCGCCCTGGCCCAGGTGCTTCAGGAGTTTGCCGACGGCCTGGAAACCGCCCCGGACTTCAAAACCGCCCTGACCGAGCTTATCCGCAAAACCGTTTCCGAACACAAGCGGATCATCTTCAACGGCAACAGCTATGCGCCGGAATGGCCGGAAGAGGCCGCCCGGCGGGGACTTTCCAACCTGGGAGATTCCCGGCAGGCCCTTTCCCGCTTCCTCACCCCGAAGATCGTCGGGCTGTACGGCCGGCATGGGGTTTTCGGGGAGGAGGAGATGCGTTCCCGCCTGGAAATCCGGATCGAGGCCTACTGCAACAGCGTCCGGGTAGAGGCGGTCTGCATGGTCAGGCTGTGCATGGCGGACATAATACCGGCCTGCCTCGCCTATCAGAACGAGCTTGCCGAACTGCTTGCCCGCAAGCGGGACCTGGGTTCCTTCGACTGCACGCCGGAAACCGACCTGCTGACGGAAATCTCCGCGGCCTCGGCCCGGATGTCGGCGGCCCTGGCCGCATTGGAAACCGCCCTGGAGAAATCCGGCGGGGAAACGGAGCCCTTCGCCCGGCTTGCCGCCCATGGCGAGGAAGTTCTGCCGGCGATGGCCGACCTCCGCCGGACGGTCGATGCCCTGGAGGTCCTGGTCGCCCGGAAGCACTGGCCCTTCCCGGTGTACGCGGAACTGTTTTATCGGGTTTAGGGAACCGGAAAACGCACCGCAAAGCGGTGTGGACGAGAGAAGGCGCGGCGTTCCAGCGCAGGAAAACGTGCAAAAGGATGAAAAACGGCGCCACGGCTTTAGCCGTGGCAGTGCGCTGCGGGTACCGGAAGAAAAATCAACCACGGAGTTACACGGAGCACACGGAGTTTTAATCTGCGGTTCACCCGAAGGTTAAACCGAGGATTACTGTTCGCAGATCAGGCAGCCCCGCTTTCCCCATGGACGGAGCGGACCGGCGGGACTCGGAGTTTCGCTTTGCAAAACTCCGAGTCCATCCGCCCCCGCAACGCCCCCGCATTTGCCGAAAATAGATCGGGCAGGATTCTTTTTCATATAAACCATGGCGTTCTTTATAAAACACTAAAGTTCGCAAAAAAAACAACCAATAATGTAGGGAAGACAGGAATTCGCCTGTTTTGAAGCGAGATACCGGGAGGCAAAAATATGAGTTTATCGATCAGGGATGTAGCCGGGGCACTCAAGCTGGACGTGCACGTCGTGGAACGACTGACGAGGTACCTGTACCCGAACAAGGTATTGCTCACGCACGACGAGGCATTGGTGCTGAGGGACTACTACTACAAGTTCGGGGGCGGCCCTTCGAGTGTGGAGATCGGCGCCTACAATGAATGGATGAAGCTTGAACGGATGAAGGCGTTGGTCAGGGCAAGGCTTGAGATGATCGAGGAAAAGCAGAGTTCCTGCGTTACCAAGCTCAACGCCCTCGCCGGAACCGGCAACGGTTTCCCCCCGATGACATCCGAGACCCTGCCGGCCAAGATCGAGCCCAAGGGCCACGAGTCCGTGCTGAGGTTCCCCGCGAGCAAGCCCGCAACTGACAATACCGTCCCCAAGGAAAGGCGCGTGGGGTTTTTCGGCCGAGGCTAGGCAACCTGCCGACACCGGAGATTCGGCGGTTCCGCGGCGTGCGGGATTGCCCTAAGGCGCCGGCCGGATCCCGGTCACGGGATCTGACCGGCGCTTTCCTGTTGCAAGGGCCGATTCCTGCCGCAAAGGCGGATCAAGTTGTTGACAAGTGCGGATCTATTCGCTATACTTTTTATTAGCGTTAGAAAGTAAAACTAACCAATTTAGAAGGAGTTTTGGATGAAAAAGATGCTGATTCTTGTCGCTGCCGCCGCCCTCTTGGTGGCGGGGCCGCTGTTTGCCAACGAGGCCGTGCTTATCGACTTCGGTCTTCTGGGTGCGGACATGAGCGTTTCCGAAAACGGGGACAACACGCCCAACCAGAACCAGGCCACGCTGATGGACTTTTCCAACAGCAAGCACGCCGGCTCCATGACGCCTGAGCAGCGGAGCTTCATGAGGACCTCCCTGGCCATAGAGAACTGGGAAATTGACCTTCCCCCCTCCGCCAGGACGATTCTCAACAGGTCCAGGAGCTTCACCAGGGAAGCCGCCTCGGAGCGCTTCGGCCTGGTAATGGGCGTAAGGGTACACTTCCCCCTGGAGCCGGTCCATGCACGGGCGCTGATCAGGCCGCCCTTTGAGATTCCCGTCTACGAGCCTTCTGCCGACGTTGCCGCCGACGGTACGATTACCCCCAACGGTAACGGCGACGGAACCCGCTTCGAGAACGGTTTCGGCGTCGTGCAGAACGTCGGCGCGATCAAGGCCCTTGCGGTGAACGTCTTCGGGATGAACTTCCCCCACAGCTTTGCCGTGGTCCTCCTGGACAACAACGGCGGCCGGAGGGTGATCCCCATGGGCAGCCTTCAGTTCGAAGGCTGGTCGGAAGTCCGCTGGGACAACCCCGCCTACATACAGGAAGTGAGAAATCGCGACCTCCGCATCGTTCCGCTGTATCCGGATGCCGTTCCCTTCGTTAAGTTCGGCGGCTTCGAGATCAGGCGCGACGGTGCCGAACGGGGCGGCGACTTCATCGCTTACTTCAAGGACGTGAAGATGCTGTACGACCTGGCCGTCCTGGATCCCAACGGCGACATCGACGACGAAGCCGTCTGGGGCATTATCCAGCAGAGAGAGACCGCGCGGCGGATGGCCGAGATGGAACGCTTCGGCCAGAACCAGGTCCTGCGGCATCTGGAGGCACAGAGGCAGAACACCGTCGAGGAGTTCACCCCCACGCCCGGTAACTAGTTTCGGAGCCCGGCATTTTGGGTAAAAGCTGCCCGAAACCATGGTTTCGGGCAGCTTTTTTAGTTTGAGTCGGCAACTTGTTTACCATACCGTAACGGGCTACCGACAACCGGAGGTTTCTTTGGCGGATAGAAAGGACGGGATGTCCGGGCGATGGTAGGCAACCCTTCGACAGGAATGAACGAACAGACGGAAATTGTTTCGGCTTTCATGAAGGGGACGCACCCGGACAAGGAAGCCATCAGGCGGATATTCGATTCCACCGAGGATCCGCGCTTTCTAAGCACCAGGGACATAGGGCGGGACCTCGAAAAGTTACTTTCCCGAATAGTTCCCCACCCTACGGTCAAGGTCAGGACAAAGACCTTCGACAGTTACTACAAGAAATGCCTCCGCCAAATGAAGGCGGGAACTAATCCTCCGTTCATAACCGATCTTATGGGCATACGGATAGTATGTCCTTTCATGGACGATATCGCAACGGTCGAGGAGCTGATCAAGGACAACTACGACGTGCTCGAAGTGGACAGGAAGGGCCAAAACACCTTTCGGGAATTCGGCTACGAATCCACCCACCTGCTGATCAAGATTCCGCCCGACATTACCCGCGTGCGGGGGGAAACCGGCTGCGAAGTAGCCGAAATACAGATCCGCACGACCCTGCAGGATGCCTGGGCCGAAGTCGAACACGAGATATTCTACAAGGCGGAGTTCAGCCCGCTGGATTTGCCGATGAAACGCAAACTGGCGGCGGTAAATGCCAGCCTTTCCCTTGCGGACATCACCTTTCAGGAGATTCGTTCCTATCAGAAGAACTTCAACGGCCAATTGCAGGAACGAAGGAACAGCTTTTACCAGAAATTCGAGGAAACCGCCGATGCCTTCATCGTTTCCCGGATGCCGGAGGTGCAGACCGAGGAGGAAAGGCCGGTCCGACACCGGATCGAACCTGGAAACACCTCCATCGACGACCTGCTGCTGGCGGCACTGACGATACACAACAACGGCGAGTTCGAAGAGGCCATACGGATATACAGCCGCATCCTCGAACTGAAGCCGAGCAAGGACATCTGCTCGCTGATCTACAAACACAGGGGCATGGCCAATTTTGCCCAGTCCAAGTACGAACTGGCGATTTCCGACTTCGAGATGGCCCTTCAGTATGACGGAAAGTCGCATGTCTGCGCCTACTATCGGGGAATCGCCCACTCGGTGCTGAACCGGTACTCCGAGGCAATCGCCGACTTCAGCACCTCGCTGGAGATAACCCCCTACCAGCCCTACTGCCTGTTCAGGCGGGGCCAGGCATATTACCATGTCGGCGACTACCCCAGGGCACTTGCCGACTGCGATGCATCCCTGGCCATGGAACCCGGCAACGACAAGGTGCGGAAGTTCCACGAGCTGATCCAGGGAAAGCTAAAAATTTAATGCACGGCGGGGACATTGACAGGGAGGGGTTTTTCCGATAACCTGTAAACATAGAGAGACTAGCTCATCTGGATAGAGCGTCAGCCTCCGGAGCTGAAGGTGGTGGGTTCGAGTCCCGCGTCTCTCAAAACTTT
>WQZW01000106.1 GCA_009780545.1 Treponema sp. | reverse complement strand
CGCGTTTGCTCCGTGCTAGCATGAAACAAATGAAACTTTTGACCGTGGATACGATAGAAAATGCCCGAGCCAAGCTGCTGGACTGCCGGAAGGAACTTGCCCGTGAGCGGGTTCCGATCGCCGACGCGTTGGGGAGGATCCTTGCCGCCGACGTCCGGGCCCGGGAGGACGTGCCGAACTTCCGCCGTTCGACCGTGGACGGCTATGCGGCGATCTCGGCGGACACCGCCGGTGCCGGGGAATCGCTTCCGGTGCTGCTGAGGCCGGTCGGGACGGTGGAGATGGGAAGGCCGGCGGGATTCGCCGTCGGGTCCGGCGAGTGCGCCTACGTTCCGACAGGCGGGATGATTCCGGACGGGGCCGACGCGGTGGTCATGGTCGAGTACAGCGAAAATCTCGGGGGCGAGATCGCCCTGTACGAAAGCGCGGCGGTGGGCGGCAACGTCGTCCGGGTCGGCGAGGACCTGGCAAAGGGCGAGGTCCTCCTCCGCTCCGGCACCGCTCTCCGCTCCCAGGAAATCGGCGCGCTGGCCGCCGCCGGAATCACCGAGGTCGAGGTTTTCCTCCCCCTTTCCCTCACCATCATCTCCTCCGGCGACGAGCTGATACCGCCTGAGGCCACGCCCGAACCCTGTCAGGTGCGGGACATCAACGCGCCGGCCCTGCAGGCGCTGGCCCGGGAAAGCCACTTCCGGGTGGTCTCCGTGCTGACGGTGAAGGACGACGAGAAGGCGCTGGAGGCAGCGGTTTCCGGGGCGATGGGGAACAGCGACGTCGTGGCCGTTTCCGGGGGAAGCTCGCAGGGGACCAAGGACATGACGGCGAAGGTCCTGGACCGGCTGGCGGACTCAGGCGTCTTCGTCCACGGACTGGCGATCAAGCCCGGCAAGCCCACGATACTGGCCCACGACAAAAAAAGCGACACGATCCTGGTCGGGCTTCCCGGCCATCCGGTTTCGGCCCTGACGGTCTTCCGTGTCCTGTTCTCCTGGCTTTCCAGGCGGCTTTCGGGGCTCAAGGAACCGGTCCCGGTTCCGGCAACGATCGCCTGCAACACGCCGGGCTCCCCGGGCAGGGCCTGCTACCAGCCGGTCTCGCTTTCCTACCGGGAAGGGCGGTACCTGGCCGAACCGGTCTTCGGCAAATCGGGACTGATAACGACCCTGACCAAGGCCGACGGCTACATCGTCATCGGTCTCAACGACGAGGGAATCGAAAAGGGGGAAACCGTGGAGGTTTTTCCCTTTGGGGAATGATATGGCGAAACGAAACCTGTACCTGAGCAACGTTCCGGTGGAAAAGGCCCTGGACGATTTTCTGGCCGCGGTGGAGGCGGCCCTCGCAAACCGGTACCGGAAGGAAACGGTGGATTCCGCGGATTCCCTAGGACGGATCACCGCATCGGCCATTTACGCCGGCTGCTGTTCGCCCCTGTTCAATGCGGCGGCGATGGACGGGATCGCCGTGGCAAGCGCGGCCACGGCCGGGGCCTCGGAGACGAGCCCGGTGGCCCTCGTTCCGGAGCGCGACTTCAAAGTGGTGGATACCGGGGACCCCGTCGGGGATCCTTACGATGCGGTGATCATGGCCGAGGACATCCGGGAAAACGAGGACGGCACGGTGACGATCCGGGAGGCGGCGGTCGCCTGGCAGCATGTCCGCCCGATCGGGGAGGACATCGTCGCGGGCGAGATGGTGCTTCCGGGCCGGCACCGGATCAGGGCCATCGACATCGGCGTGCTCCTTTCCGCCGGAATCGGCGGGATCGAGGTGCTGGCCAAACCCAGGGTGGCGATCTTTCCCACCGGGGACGAGATCGTCGAACCGGGAATGCCGGCCGGCGAGGGCGCCATCATCGAATCCAACGGCAGGATGCTGCAGGCGATGGCGAACGAGGCCGGAGCGGAAGCGCGGCGGTTCCCCACGATTCCCGACGACCCCGAACTCCTTGAAAGTACCCTTAAAACCGCCCTGGCCGATTTCGACATGGTGGTGGTGAATGCCGGCTCCAGCGCCGGAACCGAGGACCACACGGCGGCGGTGATGGAAAGGCTCGGGCGGGTGATCGTCCACGGCGTTGCGATGAAGCCCGGCAAACCGGTGATCCTCGCCCTTGCCGGGGACAAACCGCTGATCGGCGTTCCGGGATATCCGGTCTCCGCCTTTCTCGCCTTCCGGAACTTCGCCGTCCCGACGATCGGCCTGCTTGCCGGGAAGGCCGGCACGGAGCTTCCTGCGGAAACGGTCCGGGCGGTGATGTCGAAGCGGCTGGTCTCCTCGCTGAAGCACCGGGAATACGTCCGGGTGAAGGTGGGCGACGTGGACGGAAGGCTCGTCGCCTCGCCCCTGGCCCGGGGCGCGGGGGCGGCGATGTCCCTGGTCCGCGCGGACGGTTTCTGCGTCATCCCCCAGAATTGCGAGGGCATCGAGGCCGGCGAAAGCGCTGCGGTGGAACTCTGTCGGCCGGCGGCGGACCTCGCCCGCACCCTGGTCTCCACCGGAAGCCACGACCTTGCCCTGGACATCGTCGCCGACCTGATGAGCGCCGGGGGCTTCTTCCTTGCCGGAACCCACGTGGGCAGCACGGCCGGCCTTATGGCCCTGAAGCGGGGCGAGTGCCACGTCGCCCCGATCCACCTTCCGGACGAGGAAACCGGCACCTACAACATCCCCTTCCTCAAACGCCTTTTTCCGCAAACGCCGATCACCCTGGTGAAGGGGTTGGGCAGGGTTCAGGGCCTGATAACGGCGAAGGGAAATCCCCTGGGCATCGACTCGCTCGGTCGGCTTCCTTCCTGTCGCTTCGTCAACCGGCAGCGGGGTTCGGGAACCCGGCTTTTCCTGGACCACAGGCTGAAGGAGGCCGGCATCGAGGCCGGGGACATTCCCGGCTACGGGAGGGAGGCCCTTACCCACATGGCCGTCGCGGCGGCGGTGGCCGGCGGAAGCGCCGACGTCGGAATGGGCATCGCCTCGGCGGCCGCGGCCCTGGACCTGGGCTTCGTCCCCCTGGGCGTCGAGGAGTACGACTTCGCCCTGCATCCCCGCTTTGCCGAACTTCCCCAGTTCGCCCTTTTCCTGAAAACCCTGAAAAGTCCGGCTTTGAGGCAACGGCTTTCCGAACTGGGCGGCTACACCTGGGAATCGGCCGGGGAGATGATAGGGATCGGGTAGGGAACCGCTGATCAAACAGGAATTCAGCGGTTCCCGCAGATCCACGATCCGATGTTTCTGCTCCACGCAGATGTGGACTTTCGGACTTTAGTCTGCGTCCACATCTGATCGTTCCGTAGAAACGGGTAAGCAACACCGATTAAATCCCGGCATCGGGATTTAATCGGTGTTTTCTTAGGTAGATTCCCGCCGGCGGATATCTCCGTTTGACTCCGCTCCGGCGGACAGTTATATTCTATGGACGGACTGTCGCCGCTTTCCGCATCGCCTATTTTCCGCATCATTAAATGCCGGCCTTAGGAACAAATCCCCGAACTTTACCGACATATCCGACCTTCCCTAAAAGTCGCGGGCGCCGGATATTCCGTTTGACTGTCGGTTGCCGGCCACTTATATTTTATGCACGACTCGCCGCCGTTCCGCATCATGCCTTTCATCGGCGGGTCGTTATTTCGGGAACTGCCTGCCGGATGCGGCACGAAGGAGAATTATATGTTGACAAAGTTGTTCAGGAACACGAGTCTGCAGCTCAAGATCGTGGGGCTCGCCTCCGCCGCCGTGGTCATTTCGGTCGTGGTTCTTGAGGTCGTAAGTTCCGTTTCCATGCAGCAGCTCAGCGTGGGGGCGGCGGTGACCATGGGGAACCGCGCGCTCAACGGATATATGGCCCTGCTGCAGAGCAAGATCGCCCACAACTACGGAAGGCTTTACCTGGCGAACAACCAACTGGTGGACGAGGACGGCAACAACATCGCCGGGGATTCCAGGGTCGTCGACGAGGTTCACAAGGAGGTGAACACGCAGGTGAGCATCGGCATACGGGACGGCAACAATTTTAGGCGCGTGCTTACCAGCATCCTGGACGCCCAGGGAAAGCCGGAAGTGGACACCCTTCTTACCGCAAACAACCAGGCACTTTCCTATCTGCTCCGCGGCGAGGATTTTCGGGACAAGACCTTCGTCCTCGGCGTCGAACACCTGGCCTTCTACCGCCCCATTTTCTCCCGCGACAACCAGGTTATCGGATACCTCTTCGTGGGAACGGCCATGGATGCCATCAACGACTTCATATCCGACGGAATCGAGGAAGGGGTTTTCCGTTCGGTGTTAATATCCCTGGTGATTTTGGTGGTGATGATAGTCCTTCTCATCGTGATTTTCAGGATCATCCTGATCAAACCCATTGCAAGGGCCGTTGACATGTTGAAGGAAATTTCCGAGGGCGAGGGCGATCTGACCAAAACCCTGCAGGTCGGAAGCCATGACGAGATCGGCAGAATGGCGTATTACTTCAACCTTACCCTGGAGAAGATAAAAAAAATGGTCGTCAACATACGGCTCGAGGTCGCCACCCTTTCCGGCATCGGCACGGAGCTTGCGCGGAACATGGAGGAAACGGCGGCGGCGATGAACGAGATTACCGCTAACACCGGCAGCATCAAGACCAGGGTGATGAACCAGAGCGCCAGCGTTACCGAGACCAACGCCACGATGGAGCAGGTTACCGGCAACATCGACAAGCTGAACGGCTATGTCGAAAAGCAGTCCGAGGCGGTTTCGCAGTCGTCGGCGGCCATCGAGCAGATGATCGCCAACGTCAAGTCCGTTACCAATACCCTTTCCAAAAACGCGATGAACGTGAAGGAACTTGAGGAGGCGTCGGAGGTGGGACGGACCGGCCTGGGGGAAGTGGCGGCCGACATCCACGAGATCGCCCGCGAGTCCGAGTCGCTATTGGAAATAAATTCGGTGATGGAAAGCATCGCCAGCCAGACGAACCTGCTTTCGATGAACGCCGCCATCGAAGCCGCCCATGCCGGGGATTCCGGGAAGGGCTTCGCCGTCGTCGCCGACGAGATCCGCAAACTGGCCGAGTCCGCCGGGGCGCAGTCCAAGACCATCGGCGCGGTGCTGAAGAAGATCAAGGGCTCCATCGACAAGATCATCAAGTCCACGGATAACGTTCTTGACAAGTTTCAGGCCATCGACAACGGCGTGCGGATCGTCGCCGAACAGGAGAACAGCATCCTCAGCGCGATGGAGGAACAGGGGCAGGGCAGTCAGCAGGTGCTCAATTCCATCGGCTACGTCAGCCAGATAAGCCAGCAGGTGAAGGAAGGATCGCGGCAGATGCTGGACGGAAGCCGGGAAGTGATCTCCGAAAGCAAGAACCTGGAGATGGTTACCCAGGAAATCACCGGCGGGATGAACGAGATGGCCGCCGGAGCGAACCAGGTGAACGGCGCGATACTCCGTGTCAACGATCTGAGCGAGGAGAACCGGCGGAACATCGAGGTGTTGTTGACGGAAGTGTCGAAGTTCAAGGTCGAATGATCAAAATCAGGCTTCGCCGCATCGGTGCTGGAATGAATGCCGCCGGGGTTGGGTTTTGTGCGCGAAACTCCGAATCCGATCTGCCGTGGGCAGATTGGATTCGGGCGGCTCGACCTCCCCGTTATTAATTGCAACCGATCATCGGCAACTCCCAAAAACGCTTGCCTCGCGCCGCCTAAATAGGGCACAATCTTCCTTAGAAAGGAGGCGCCACATGACCGTATACGAAACCTTGGACAATGGGCTGAGGATCGTCGAGTACGAAGACGCGCTGGCGCAGGCCGTCGCGGATATGTGGAACCGCAGCCGCGAGGCCTGGGGCGACGACGGGAGCGTGGCGACGGCGGCGCAGGTGGCCGGCGAGCACGCGACGGCG
>WQZW01000105.1 GCA_009780545.1 Treponema sp. | reverse complement strand
GACCCGGAATTTTTGCCGAGTGGATCTTAAGGATCGCCACCTGCTCCTTGATGTCCGGCTCGGCGACCACGACCTGTCGGTCGAAGCTTCCGTGCCGAAGCAGCGCCGGGTCCAGCACGGCCGGCCGGTTGGTGGCGGCAAGGATGATCACCCCGTCCTTGGAATCGAAGCCGTCCATCTCGACCAGAAGCTGGTTCAGCGTCTGTTCCCGCTCGTCATGCCCGCCGCCGTATCCGGCCCCTCGGGTGCGGCCCACCGCGTCAAGCTCGTCGATAAAGATGATGCAGGGAGCGTTCTTCCTGCCCTGCTCGAAAAGGTCCCGCACCCGGCTTGCGCCCACGCCGACGAACATCTCCACGAAGTCGGAACCGGACATGTGGAAAAAGGCGACCCCGGCCTCGCCCGCCACCGAACGGGCCATCAGCGTCTTGCCGGTGCCGGGCATGCCCACCAGAAGCACGCCCTTGGGGATCCTTGCCCCCATCTTGGTGAATTTCTGGGGATTTTTAAGGAAGGCGACGACCTCCTCAAGCTCGAACTTGGCGTCCTTCTGCCCGGCCACGTCGGAAAAGACCACTTTCTTCCCCTCGTTCCGGTACAGCTTCGCCCTGCTCTTCCCGAACTGGAACGCCTTGTTTGCGCCCCCCGGCATCGTGTTCCTGATCATCCAGATAAAGAGCACGATGAGGATGAGCCAGGGCAGCGTTCCCATAAGCAGGGCAAAGAGCGAGGGCCTGGCCTCCGCACCGATGATCTTGACATTCCTCTCCTCCAGGGCGGACAGGAGGCCCGAGTCCGGATAGGGGATTCGTGTCATACGGCGGACGGCTTCCTGGCCCGATGCCATGCGCAGCATCATTTCCAAGGTGCTGTTGTTCTCGTATATCGTTACCGATTCGATGCGGCCTTCATTGAGATAGGTCTTGAACTCCGTGTAACTGATCGCCTGGGTCGAGCCGGAGCCTCCCCTTACCGCATAAAGCAGCACCACTCCCAGCATGGCCAGGAACAACACCAGCACGAAACGGCTCGGTCTGACCGGTACCCGTGGCGGCTGGGGATTCTTCGGTTGCTCCTCTTTCTGTTCATCCCGCTGATCTTTCTGCTCGTCGGACATCTATCTTACCGCTCCTTTGGCCGTATGGTTATCCCGTACATGTCCCCGGCATCTTCCCGCCGGGCAGGATCCGGCTCCTCCCGCTTCCGCAGGACGAAGCCCTTCTCGTCAATAAAGGCCGCAACTCCCAGGGAGTCCGCGACGGTCATCCTCGTTTCCCTGCCGCACGTGCGGCCGGCGATGCGGTCCTCGTTGAGCGGGGGCCGGACGGCAACCGGAAGCAGCGCCGGGAAAGTCCCGTCCCCAAGCGGCCGGCCGCAAATGCGGGAACGTACCTCGATGGCCGCATTTCCTACATTATAGAAGCCCGCATCAATAATCAACAGCGTAAACCCCGATTCGTAACGTTCCGGCCGACCGACGAAATCCCGCCTCGGGGATATAACTATTATACCGTTTTTTCGCCTCAGATGCACCAAGCCCAAATCGGCGGCCGCAAGGGTTCCCCTCGAAAATTCCCTGACCGTAGCCCTCCTTATCGAACGCCCCTCCCCGGAATCGTCCCCCGAATCGGAGGGAATGACGGCAAAAAGAAGGTCTATCCCCTGAAAAAGCGCCTCCTCCCTGACGATTTCCGGCCGGGAGAAGAAATTTGCCTCGTCGGTACGGAGCGATGGGGATTCCGGCCCGGGGAAAAGGCCGGATTTGTCGGGATTTTCGGATACCACTTCCCACTTGACCCGCGAATTCGCCTCCCCGACGATAAAATCCGAGGCAAGCGCCTGTGTTTCGGCCATCGAAGCCAGGCCGGTCCGCCATCGGGGAAAGTTTTCTTCCAAAACCGGCACGAGCCGGTGCCGAATGCGGTTGCGGAGGTAGCGCGTGTCGGCATTGGTGGAATCTTCCCGCCAGGAGATTTTTTTTTCGCCAAGGTAGGCAAGAACGTCCCGCCGGCCCAGTCCCAGCAAAGGACGGACGATGTCGCCGCTTGCGGGCGTAATGCCGGCAAGACCGGCCGGCCCGGAACCCCGCAGGACGCGCATCAGCACCGTTTCCAGAAGGTCGTCGGCGGTGTGGGCGGTCAGGATGCGGACGTTGGGAAAACCCTCGGCCCGAAGCCGGTCGGTTTCCCTTGACCAGGCGCGCCGCCTGAAATGCCGGGCGGCGGCCTCGATCCCCAGCCCCCGCTTCCGGGCAAACTCGGCAACCCGGCCCGGCCTTACCGAAAAAACCCTGCACGGCACGCCGAGTTCCCCGCAAAGCGAGCGGACAAAGTCCGCATCCCCGGCGCTTTCCTCCGGAGCCCGTATCCCATGCTCGACATGAACGCACCGAAGCCGGAAACCAGGATCCCTGTCCCGCAAGGCAACCAGTGCGGACAAAAGTGCAACCGAATCGGCACCGCCGGAAACCGAGGCAAGCCAGAGTATTCGCGGAGAAGGGGATTCTTCCCTGAAACTGTCAAGGACACAAGCTACGGCCCGCTCGAAGTCAACACCGACCAAAGCACCTACCTACAGGCCGTAGCCTAACGTCAGACCTTCTTTTCCTCGGGCGCGGCGGCGGCGGCAGGAGCCGGGGCGGCGGCATCGGCCGCAACTTCCACCTCGGCGGCAGCTCCCTTGGGAAATTTGACCAGGGCAACCACGTTGTCTCCCGCCGAAATCAGCTTTACGGCCTTGTCCAGCGGAAGGTCCCTGACATGGATGGAGTGCCCGGTCTTCAGTTCGGAGATGTCCACGAAGATACGTTCCGGCAGGTTCTTGGGCAGACATTCCACCACGATGTCGTGATGGGGAAGTTCGAGGATTCCGCCCTCGCGTACGCCGACGGGATTCCCCTGAATCACCAACTGCACCTTGGCATGCAGGAGAACGTCCTTTTCGATCTCGTAAAAATCGACATGGAGGACCTTGCCGTCCATTATGTTCCGCTGCATATCCTTGACAAAGACATCGTGGCCCTTTCCGTCAACCTCGACCTTCACGATGGTGCTTTCGGTAATGCCCTTGATACCCTTCGTAAACTCGACCTCGTCCAAATCCAGCGGAATGGAAGTCCCGGACCTTCCGTACAAAATCCCCGGAATGCGACCGCCGCGCCTAAGTCTGCGCGCGACCGCCGACCCCTTTTCCTGCCTGTTCTTGGCAACCAAAACGACATTGCTCATCTTAAACCCCTATACGTCTTGCTACGATACGTTCCGCCCTACGGCACCGAACTCTTGGGACGACAGGGCTCGAACCTGTGAATGCCGGAGCCAAAACCCGGTGGCTTACCACTTGCCTACGTCCCATCGTCGAACCGCCCCTAAACCGGCGGTTCCCAGTAAGTGAGTATAGCGGAAAAGGGAGGGAAACAGCAAGCTGGTCCAATCGGCCGAGGATGCTGTGGCATCCTCGGCCGATTGGACTGTGGAGAATTTCCATCCTCCTTTGGAGGATGGAAATTCTCCACGCGTTTGCTGTGAGGCATGCCCGGCGTACGGAACCGGTTTAGATCACTCTTTGGGTCCGTATATCCACATTAGGTCTTTATTGTCGTCGAGGCTGACCGTTTTCGTCAGGGTCAGACTGCTGCCGTCCGCGGGGCCGTTTCCGTCAGATGCCATATACACCGCATTCCAGCCGGCCCCGAGGGAAAGCGAGAAGTCGGTGGTATTAAGCGTAACGTTATTCGCATCCGGCGTACCCTTTTCGCCCTTGCCCGACATCACGACAGGTCTATCGGCGTAAACGTACACTACGAGCTCGTTTTTGACGGTTGCCGTTTCTAGGTCGGCGGTATAGCTGTTACGCCCCCTGTAGATATGGTGATCCGCACCCACCCCAAGCACGAACGCTGTCGCCTTGGCAGTGTCGTCGCTTACCGAAACGTCCGTGTAATTATCGGCAAACATGGTATCGGCAAAGGCACCTGCATCTATCGGCGTCTTGGGTGGCCCGAAATCGAACGTCAGCCGACCCGTTGCCGAGAGGCTCGCCGATCCTATGCCTTCAGGCGAAACTTCGATATTCCGCGCTTCCTCAAACTTTTGGTATGTTATCTCGCCTGTCGCGTCGTCTTTCACCTTTTCGTAAACCTGCTTGGCAATGACCGACAGGTACATTTCGGGCGGATAGCCGTTGCCGCCAATGCAGCCGCCGGCCAGGGTCAAGGCAAGCGCCGTCAGCACGGCGGGCATCGTCCGGAAAGATTTCTTCATCCTGAAACTCCTTGCTTGTATCGGGAAGGGGGGAAGATACTGATTCATTTTAAATGAAACACTTTCATCTTCATTCTAAGCACTGCCCTCTTTCCTCTCGGTTTCCGTAAGTCTTTAACGATCGTACCGGAAGCCGGGGAAAAGTGTAAGTACCTGAACGGGAAGTCCGGCCCAAGCCGAAAATGCGCAGGGAACTGCCGTGCGATTCTTCCAAGTCCAATCCGGCAAAGCCGGATTGGACCGTCAACTCAAGGCATCCAGTAATTTCCCCCGAGGACGAGCAGGACGAGCAGCCGGATGTAGTCGCCGCAGGTGTCGCCCTGGTAGCTGCCCATGCCGCGGAAGCCGTGTCCGTTTTTCGACTGTTTCCAGAAGCTGTCGATCCATTGCGGGTCGGCGCCGGCGGCCATCGCGGTTACGGCAAAGGGCGGGGCGAACCAGTTTGGGGCGGCTCCCATGGCGGTGCCGCTCATGCCGACGGGTCCCAGAGCGTCCAGCCCGCCGGGAAAGGCACGGGCGAAATCGTCCAACGGGCCGATGACGTAGTCGTACAGGGTGGAATTGCCGATGTCGACATTGCCGAGGAGCAGGTAGGAGGTACCCAGCCTCCAGGGAACGCGGACGGCATCGAAGCCGAAGATATTCACGAAATCGGCCATGTTGCCGGCAGGCACGTCCCAGCCGCCTGATCCCAGGACCATGTAGTCGGGGAGCAGGCCGTTGTTCCGCCCCAGGGCGTTCTGCCTGTCCCGTACCTGCATTATCATCCGGAAAGACGCGTCGATGACTTCCTGCCAGTTATGTTCCGGATCGACGTCGCGGAAGGCAACCAGGTGGCTGATGATAAGGCTGGAACTGCGGGCGGCGTTGCCGTGGATGGGATCGGGAAAACCCTTGACCCAATCGCCCTGGAGGAGAAAGCGGTTCCGGTCGCTCACGCAGTGCTTCCAGAGATCGCCCAGCATCGAGCGGGCGATGGACAGGTAGTCGTACCGGCCGTCGCTTCCCCACTGCCTGTCCGCCAGGATAAGCGAGTAGATGATGTCCATGTCGCCTTCGGTAAAGCTGTTGGCGAAATTCCCGTCCCGGCTGAAGGGAGCGGACCGCAGGCCGGCGGCATAACGGAAACCGCCCGGCCCGGCATCCTCGGGAAGGTTTTCCCGGTAACCCCAGAGCCGCCAGGTAAACAGGCCGGAGCCGGAACTGGGAAAGGCCTGCACCGTGCGAAGCATGGCGTCAAAATAATCCTGCAGGCCGGAACTGCCGAAAATCCACCGGTAGCCGGTCAGCTTTTTCTCGCTGCCGGCCATCAGGACCAGCATGAGCATTCCGTAACCGTGGGACTCGGAAGTGGCGATGTGGGAAACCGGCTGGCTGCCCTCGGCGACCTCGGCCTCCTGGAAATGCCGCAGGGCAAGCCTGAAGTCGGCCGCCGTCTGCGGGCCGCCCGAATCCACGACGAGGTCGTTTTCGAGTATCCGCCGAAAGAGATTCACCGTCATGGCGGTGATTTGGGCCCGACTTACCGCACGGGGCATGGTCGGCGCAACGGTAAACCCGGCGGCAGCCTGCTGGGGAAAGGGCCTGCTGCCGGTCGCCGTCGAGGCACAACCCTGCAGGACCATACCGAACGGCAGTAGTACGGCTAGAAGAACTGCGAT
>WQZW01000104.1 GCA_009780545.1 Treponema sp. | reverse complement strand
GGGAGTGAAGTCGGATTTCAGGAGGTACCTGCGGGCGGAACTCGATTTTCGGGGGCTTACCGTCAGGGACCTGAGCGACAGGACCGGCATTCCCATGGCCACCCTGAACAGCTACATCGGGGCGAGGGCCTCGATGCCGCCGGCCGACGTCGCCGTCAGGATTGCCGTCGCGCTGGACGTCAGCGTGGAATTCCTGGTTACCGGCCGGGATTCCGGCAGGCCGGCAAAGCCGCAGGAACGCCTCAGCGATCTCCGGCTGCTCGGCGGCGACGTCCGGGCCGTCGTCCAACTGCTGGGCGAGATGGACGGGAGGGAAGTCGGGACGATGCTGGGCATCGCAAGGGTCCTTCGAAAGCAGTCCGAAAAGCCCGCCCCGGAAAAAGACGGTACTGCCTTATAACAGGTACCGGACTCGGATAACGTGCCTAAAGCCGGGTCGAAAGATGCAAGCTCTCTTCCCTCCGTAACTATGCGGTTAAAATCTTCGGATTTTGCCGAAATTCGATTTCCGTGGGGATAGCTCGGGCCGATCTGGACACCGGGGCCGCAAGGTGGTATCGTACGGAAATGAGCATGGCAAGGTGGCGGGCGGCGGGCATCGTCCTTGCGGCATGTGCGGCGTTCTGGGCCTGTGCCGCCGCCGGCCCGTCGTTCGAGCCGGAGGAGCATTTTACCTTCGAGCTTATCGACGGGGGCAATGCCGTCCGGGTTACCGGTTACGCGGGGACGGGCACCGACCTGAACGTTCCCCCGCGCATCGGGGGGCTGCCGGTAACGGCGATAGGGGATCGGGCCTTCGAGGGCCGGGGCCTTACCTCGCTGATCCTTCCGGAGACGGTAACCCGCATCGGCAACGGGGCCTTCGCCGAAAACCGCCTTGCACGCCTTAGCCTGCCGACCGGGACCGCCTACATCGGCAGCGGGGCCTTCACCAGCAACCGCCTCAGGCGGGTCGTCCTTCCCCGCGGCCTGGTCTACATCGGCACCGTCGCCTTCGCCGACAACCGACTTTCCCGTATCGAGATTCCGGCCGGTACCGAGCATATCGGGGAAGGGGCGTTTCAATGGAACGAGATCTCCCGCGCCGTCGTTCCCCGCAGCGTAACCTACATCGGGGACCAGGCCTTCGCCAACAACCGCCTTGCCAGGATGCCCGTCGCCTCCGAAGCCCCGCCGCCTTCCGGCGAGATACTTTCCTTTTCCCCATGGCCCGGCTTCGACGGCTCCGGCTCGGGGGAGGCGGAAATCGGGTCTTCGGTAGCGCAGGGCACGTCCGCGGTTCGGGGGATTCCTCCGTCTCCCTCGGGCGATAACCGTCCGCCCCGGGTCGAGGCGCCGCCCGGTCCGCTGCCGGTACTTCGGGCCGTGCAGCCGGAACCGCGGATTCCGCCCGCCGCCGGGCCGGTTCAGGCGGTTCAGGTCGTCCCGGCGTTCGGGACACCGGAACCGGAACCCGAGGAAGAGCCTGAGGACGAGGCCGAAGAAGAGTTTGAGGAGGATGCCGCCGAGGAGGATACGGCCGAGGATGCGGTCGAAGAGGAAGGGGCGGCGGAAGCGGACGAAGGTGAAGGGGAGGACGGGGAATCGCCGTCGGATTCCTGGAGGGGATACCTTCGCCCGGACTTTATGGAAGACGACCGGGAAGCCGACGATTAACGAAATCCGCCGATTGGACATTCCCCGCCGAAATCGTTACAGTGCTACCTATGGGACAAGGAATCCTCATACTGGGGGCCGGGACGATGCAGAGCCGGGCCATACTTGCGGCCGGGGAGCTGGGGCTTTTTACCTCGGTGGTCGACGGCAGTGCCGAAGCTCCCTGCGTGCCGCTGGCCGACCGCTTCGAACGGATCGACCTGAAGGACCGGGACGGAGTGGAGGCCTTTGCCCGCCGGCTCCGGGAAGAGGGCCTGCTCGACGGCGTGATGACCGCCGGAACGGACTTTTCCGCCACGGTGGCCTGGGTCGCCGAACGGCTGGGCCTGCCCGGGATTCCCTACGAAGCCGCCTTGGACGCATCGGACAAGGGCAGGATGCGCCGCCGCTTTCGGGAAGCCGGCCTTCCCTCCCCGGCCTTTACCGTCATGGGCCCCGACAGGGACTTCCGGGACCTGCTTCCGGAAATCGGCCCAAGCTCGGGACTGGACTTTCCCCTGGTCGTAAAACCGGCGGACAACATGGGTTCCCGGGGCTGCAGAAGGGTGGACCGCCTTGCCGAACTGGAGCCGGCCCTCGAGGATGCCAGGGCGTTTTCCCGCAGCGGGACGGCGATCGTCGAAGCCTATATGGAAGGAAAGGAATTCTCGGTGGACGCGATTATCCACCATGGCGAGGTACACATCTGCGGATTGGCCGACAGGCACATCTTCTTCCCTCCCTACTTCATCGAGATGGGGCACACCATGCCCACGGACGCATCCCGCGAACAACGGGACGCGGTACTGGAGGTTTTCCGCTCCGGCGTTGCCGCGCTGGGTCTTTCCGGTCCCGGCCGCGTCGGGGCGGCCAAGGGCGACATCAAGCTGACGGCAAACGGGGCGATGATCGGCGAGATCGCGGCCAGGCTTTCGGGCGGCTACATGTCCGGCTGGACCTATCCCTACGCTTCCGGCGTCGATCCGGCACGGGCGGCCGTTCTCCTTGCCGTGGGCCTGGAACCCGGCGACCTTCGGCCGGCCAGGGATTGGACGGGCGCCGAACGGGCCTTCATCTCCATACCCGGCACGGTACGGGAAATCCTCGGTACCGAGGCCGCCCGGCAGGTGCCCCATGTCAGGGACCTGTTTATGAGGGTCGGGCCGGGTTCCAAGGTGAACTTCCCGGAGAACAACGTCTCCAAGTGCGGCAATGCGATAAGCGCCGCCGAATCCGGGGCCGAGGCGGTACGGGCCGCCGAACGGGCCGCGCGGAAAGTGCTTATCCGGCTCGACCCCGAGGACCCGGCCACCGGGGAATTTCTGGCCGGCATCGGGGAACGGTTTCCCCCGGACGCGTTCCCCCTGGACGACGGCCTTCGGAAACTCCTTGAGGCGATGCCGGAAACCGCGACCCGCGTCGGCGGCTTCGCCCTCATGCCGTTCCCCGAACTGCGGGACTCGGGCCTTCGGGACTGGGCCGGGCGGGACGTTCCGGAGAGCATCGAGGCCGTAGCCGAGCTTTCCGGGCTTTCCCTGCCGGAAATAAGGCCCGGAGAAGAGCTTGAAGGGGAAGAATCTTCCGATACTGTAGGTATGCTCCTCGGAAGGTCGTTCTGGTCGGCCCTCGTCCGGGGAGGCTATCAGGGAGGAACGTACTATCTGGACCGTTTGGGGACCGCAAGCCGGGCCCGAGGGTAAATCCCCGTGCATCGGTTTACGGGAATGCCGCCGGGCAGCCGGCGGAGTGGGGTTTTGCGTGGCAGAACTCCGAATCCAATCGGCCGAAGGTCGATTGGATCGGGAGCGGGATTGAAGGCAAGGGCCGGGAGCCAACTCATTCTCATCATCCTCTTTTTGGCCTTTGCCGGAGTGCGGGCGCCGGGCCAGGACTCCGCCGGGGGATTTTCCCTCAAGGAACTTCTGGAGCTTCTGGACACCGCGGTCGGGGAGGCCGGGAGCTTCCGGTGGGATCCCTTCTTTATGGAAGGTTCCTTTTCGGTCGGGGGCAACCACGGCATCTTCGGTTCGGCGGCCTTTCCGGGCGAGACCGGCATCTTCCTGGTCAACAACCGGGACGTCTACCGGGTGCCCCTTCCCTACCTTGCCGACGGCACCCTGGTTTTCCCCCCGGACTTCGTCAGCCTTGCGATGTCCAGCCTGACCGGGCCGAACGCAGGCCGGTCGGTTTCGGTCGCGGCGATTCCGACAATGCCGAGTCCGACGCCCGCAAATCCGAATCCGGACAGTCCCGGTCGGACGGGTCCGGTCCCGGTACCCCAGGCCGTTCCCGCAAGGACCGATCCGGAGGACGGATTCTACCGAATCGCCGCCGTGATCATCGATCCGGGCCATGGGGGACGCGATTCCGGGGCGGTTTCCGATCATGTGATAAACGGCAAACAGGTGCGGGTGCGGGAGGCGGACATCGCCCTCAACGCATCCCGGATGCTCCGCGACATGCTGGTGCGGCGTTTCCCGGACAAGCGCATCCTGATGACACGGAACAGCGACGCCTACGTCAGCCTGGACGCGCGCACCGCCATCGCCAACTCCGTGCCTACCAAGGAGAACGAGGCGATCATCTTCATTTCCATCCACGGCAACGCCGCCACGAATCGGAAGGCGCGGGGCTACGAGGTCTGGCACCTCACCCAGGGCCACCGACGGGACCTGCTCGGCGAGTCGGAGTACGCCGATTCGCCGGAACTCCGCAGCATCCTCAACCAGCTTACCGAGGAGGCATTCCTCACCGAAAGCGTGCTGATCGCCCAGTCGATAGTCCGGGGGATGAAGGCCAGCCTGGGGAGCTCGGTGCCGAACCGCGGCCTGAAGGCGGAAAACTGGTTCGTGGTGCGGCACAGCAACATGCCGGCGGTGCTGGTCGAGCTGGGCTTCGTCAGCAACATAGACGACGCGAGGATGATGACCAACGAGGCCGATCTGCGTAAAATGGTGGAAGGCGTGTTCAACGGAATCGCCGACTTCGTGGGTGCCTTCGAGCGCTCGGGGGGATTTATCACGGCCGGCGGCTAATCGCCGTGGCCGATTGGCTTGGGAGATTTGCGGGGCAAGTCTCCGGGCATAGGCCGTAAGGGGAGGGCATGCGGGGAATTGGTTTCCGGTGTGCCGTAAATCGATCGAATAAGGAAATCTTGGAAATGAATACCTATAACGAAGGACGCGACGGCGGGGAGTTTTCGAAGGAAGGGGGAATTGTTCGGTGGGAAAGGCTGCTGGGCTTCGTGCTCAGGCGGCGGTTCCTCTGCTTTCTGGCCCTCGTCCTGCTGCTTGCCCTGGGCCTGACCGCCCTGCTGGATTACCGGACCGGAGGGCGGGAACGGAAAAGCATGGTGTTCCGGTCGGCCGACGGGACGAGCATCGTCGAACAGCGGATGCTGCCCCGCCGGCCCGATGCCGAGACCGAGATCGCCGACTACGTGCGGGAGTTCCTGCTCGGCCCGATAACTACCGGCTACGACCTGCCGTTTCCCAGGGAAACCGGGCTCCTGTCCCTGATGTACCGGGAACATGCCGTCTACCTGAACCTGAACGGCCGTGTCCTCGTTCCCACCGAGGGAGTGGAACTCCGGGAAAGCTTCCGGGTCCTGTATGCCGGAATCCTCCGGAACTTCCCGGAAGTGCGGGAGGTCCTGTTTTTTATCGACGGACGGGCGGCCTTTGTCAGGGAGTTCGGAAATTAGGGATGCCCGCCGCGGCATGATACCGAAGATAAGCTTCGCCCTTTAACGACGGACGGTTTCGCATGCCGTTCCTTTCCCTCCGATGGATATTCCCCGCATTTCCTGCCATACTCGGGTATGGACCTTTCGGGAATGAACGTTCTGGTGATGGGCCTCGGGCTGCACGGCGGGGGCCTGGAGGCGGCCCGCTTTGCCCTGAGGCGGGGGGCGGGCCTCACCGTTACCGACCTCCGCGACGGGCGGACCTTGGCTCCTTCGATCGCCCGGCTTGAGGAGGCCGCGGGCGGCAAGGAAATCCGCTACGTTTTGGGCCGGCACGAGGAGGCGGACTTTCGGGCCGCCGACCTGGTGATCAAGAACCCCGGAGTCAGGCCGGATTCCCCGTACCTGAAGGCCGCCCGGGACGTCCGCACGGACATCTCCCTGTTTCTCGAGGAATCCCCCGCCCGGCTTACCGCCGTTACCGGTTCCAAGGGCAAATCTTCCACCAGCTCCGCCTTGCATTGGGTGCTCGATGCCTTCTGCCGGGAACGTGCCCCCGGCAAACGGGCTTTCCTGGGGGGCAACATCACGATTTCCCCCCTGG
>WQZW01000103.1 GCA_009780545.1 Treponema sp. | reverse complement strand
TTCCTCGTACAGTTCCTTGATGTGGGGATTCTCGTGGGAACAGCGGTACTCGGACTGTCGGTCGTCCCGATAAATGCCCTCGGCACGTTGCTGCCGCACCTCGTCCGTGGCGCCGTAGGGCTGTCCGCCGCCGGCGATGCAGCCGCCCCGACATGCCATCACCTCGACGAATTCGTACGGCGGCGTTTCCCCGGCATTGCGCGCCTCCCTCAATCGGTCCAGCACCGAGGCGATGTTGCCCATCTGGTGGGCCACGGCTATGCGTATCTTCGCCCCGTTGCCGAAGTCCACAGTGGCTTCCTTGATTCCGTCCAGGCCGCGCGCCGGCGTAAAGTTCAGGTCGGCCATGTCATGCCCCGTCACGGTATTGTATGCGGTGCGTATCGCCGCCTCCATCACCCCGCCGGTCACGCCGAAGATCGTTCCCGCCCCGGTGTAGGGCCCGAGCGGGTTGTCCACATCCTCCGCCGGAAGCTTCAGTATCTCGATGCCCGCCTGCTTGATCATCTTGGCAAGTTCCCGCGTGGTAAGCACCTGGTCCACGTCGAACCCGGTATCGGTTTTCAGGAACGTACCGACGCTCTTCATGTCGTCGTTGCGTTTGATCTCCCACTTCTTCGCCGTGCAGGGCATTATCGAAACCGAGTACACCTTTTCAGGCGCGATGCCGGCCTTCTTCGCCCAATACGCCTTGATCATCGAACCGAGCATCTGCTGGGGCGATTTTGCCGTGGAGAAGTTGGGGATCATGTCCGGATAGTATTTTTCCAGGTAGTCGACCCAGGCCGGACAGCAGGTGGTGATAAGGGGAAGCGGGCCGCTTCCGCCCAGGCGTTTGATCAGCTCGCCGCTTTCTTCCATAATGGTAAGGTCGGCCCCGAAGTTGGTGTCGAAGACGGTGTCGAAGCCGAGCCTGCGCAGGGCGGCGTAGATCTGTCCGGTGATCAGGGTGCCGGGTTCGAGCCCGAACTCCTCGGCAAGGGCCACGCGGACGGAGGGGGCGATCTGGACCACGGTATGGCGGTCCGGATCGTACAGGGCATTCCAAACGGGGCCCGTCTCGTCCCGCTCGTAGATCGCGCCGACCGGGCAATGCGCGGCGCACTGGCCGCACTTGATGCAGGGACTTTCGTTCAGCGGAACGTCGGCGGCGGCGGCGATCTTCATGCCGAAACCCCGACCGATGAACTCCAGCGCCCAGACGTTCTGCACGCCCTGGCAGACCTTGACGCACCTTCCGCACTTGACGCACTTCCTCGGATCGAGGATGATCGACGGGCCGGAATCGTCCACCTCGTACTCGGGAACCATCCGCTGGTAGGGGATGTCCCGAATGTCGAAGTCGGCGGCAAGGCTCTGCAGCTCGCAGGAACCGTTCCTGGCACAGTGCAGGCAGTCGCTGGGATGCGTGGAAAGGATCAGCTCCAGCACCGTCCGGCGCGTGGCGTTGATCTCCGTGTCATGGGTGACTATGTTCTTGCCCTCGATGCTCTCGTCCACCGGCGTGGCGCAGGCACGAACCAGCTTGGGGCTGTTCCCGACCCGCACGATGCAGAGTCCGCAGGCTCCCCAAGCCGGCAGGTCGGGGCTGTAGCACAACGTGGGGATTTTTATCCCGGTCTGCCTTGCCGCGTCGAGAATGCTCGTCCCCTTTTCGGCCCGGACCGAAATGCCGTTTATCGAAAATTGTACCATCCCGAACTCCTTTTAATGGGAAATCGCATTAAACTTGCAGGCGATCACGCATTCCCCGCACTTTATGCACTTTTCCTCGTCGATGATGAGCGGCGGCTTCTTGTACCGGGGATCCCTGCCCTCCGGCGCCGGCCGTTCGTCTATGGTGATGCAGTTCGCCGGGCAGCCCTTGGCACAGAGCGTGCAGCCGGAACATTTTACCGTATCGATGACGAAATTCAGCAGCTTTTTGCACTTTCCGGCACGACACTTTCCCTCCCGGATATGCTCGAGGTACTCGTCCCTGAATTTCTTCATCGTGGAAAGCACCGGGTTGGCCGCCGATCCGCCGAGCATGCACAGGCTCGCTTTGGTCATCGCCTTCCCGATGTTCTCAAGGCGGACAAGGTCGTCCTCGCTGCCCTCGCCCCCGGAAATCTTCTCCAGGATGTGCAGTATCTGCTTGGTTCCCACCCGGCAGGGCGAGCACTTGCCGCAGCTTTCCTCGACGCAGAATTCCATGTAGAAGCGGGCCACGTCCACCACGCAGTCGTCCTCGTCCATGACGATCATGCCGCCCGATCCCATCATCGAACCGTTGGCGACCAGGGTATCGAAGTCGATGGGCAGATCCAGGGATTCCTCGGTAAGGATGCCGCCTGAGGGCCCGCCGGTCTGCACGCCCTTGAACTTCTTGTCGTTCCTGATTCCCCCGCCGATCTCGAAAATGATCTCCCGCAGGGTGGTTCCCATCGGCACCTCGACGAGCCCGGAGTTCCGTATCTTGCCGGTCAGGGCGAAGACCTTGGTTCCCTTGGACTTCTCCGTCCCGATCCGGGCAAGCCAGGCCCCGCCCTTCACCATGATCATGGGGACGTTGGCCAGGGTTTCCACGTTGTTGATCACCGTGGGCTTGCCCCACAGTCCGCTGGTGGTGGGAAACGGCGGTTTGGGAACCGGCATGCCCCGCTGTCCCTCGATGGACTTGATCAGGGCCGTTTCCTCGCCGCAGACGAAGGCCCCGGCCCCGAGGCGCACCTCGATGTCGAAGTCGAAACCGGAACCGATGATGTCCTTGCCCAGCAGCCCGTATTCCCGCGCCTGTTTCAGGGCCAGCGTAAGCCGTTCGATGGCAAGGGGATACTCGGCGCGGATGTACACGAAGCCCTGGTTCGCACCGATGGCCCGTCCTCCGATAATCATTCCCTCGATGATCGAATGGGGATCGCCCTCGATCAGCGAGCGGTCCATGTAGGCTCCGGGATCGCCCTCGTCGGCGTTGCAGATAATGTACTTGACATCGCCCGGCGACTTGCGGGCGGCATCCCATTTCATCCAGGTCGGGAAACCGGCCCCTCCCCTGCCCCGCATGCCGGAGACCTTCATCTCCTCGATGATCCGCTCCGGATTCCACTCGTGGAGGGCCTTCTCGATGGCATGGTATCCTTCCCTGGCTATGTACTCGTCGATGCTCTCCGGGTTTATCGCGCCGCAGTTGTGCAGGGCGACCCGCACCTGCTTGCGGTAGAAATGGATGTCCTGGATCGCGTTGCCGGCTTTCTCATGTCCGTCGTCCTGGTACAGCAGCCGTTGGACTTCCCTTCCTTTAAGGATATGTTCGCCGATGATCTCGGCGGCGTCCTCCGGTTTGACGTCCACGTAAAAGGAATCCTCGGGAAGGACCTTGACGATGGGCCCCCGCTCGCAGAAGCCGAAACAGCCGGTCTTGACCACCTGCACTTCGGAGGCCACTCCCTGCCGTTCGGCCTCGGCCAGAAGGTTCTTGTATATCTCGGTTCCCCGGCTGGACTCGCAGGCCGTGCCGGAACAGACAAGGATGAAGTGATTGTATGCCATGCCTTCCCCCTATGCCTTGAGAATGTCGTTGGCCGGGCGGTCCAGGATGTGCCCGTCAAGCAGTTCCCGCCCGATAAGGTGCCGGACGACGATCTCGCCGGCCACCTTGCCGTCCACGTTGCCGTAAATGATGTCCGGCATTCCCGGAACCAGCACTTCGACGGTGGGTTCCGAATGGCAAAGCCCCATACAGCCGGTCTGTCGGACGACCACCCTGTCGGCAAGCCCGTTCTTCTCCACCTCCGACAGAAAAGCGTCCAGGGTGCTTTTGCCCCCGGCGACTATCCCGCAGGTTCCCATCCCCACGATCACCTGAATCTCCTTGCCTTCCGCATTCCGTCGGTTCAGGTCGCCCTTCTTGGAGTCCCGCAATTTGCGGAGATCGTCCAAACTCATCTTTGCCATAACCGGTTCCTCCTAAAATATATCCTTTTGACGTAATTACCCAACATGGGCCGCTCAGTCCTCCTCCAGGGAGCGGAGGTACTCGCCCAGCAGTATCAGCGAGCCGGCCTCGTCAAGCGGGCCCAGCGCGTCGACAAGCTCGCTCCTGCGGAGTTCGTAGTCCAGGGAAGGCTTTCCCGCCTTCCGCCTGAACCGGCGAATCTCCACTTCGGACGGCCCCCCGAACATCAGGACGCTCCTGAACAGGGCCGGAACGTCCCCTTCCGGGGGCAGGTCCGGATGGTCGCAGGCGAACCAGGCCGAAACCGTCGTTCCCCTGTCCTTCTCCGAACGTATGTCCCAGCCGCCGCCTGCCTGTTCGGCCATCTGTATCAGGAAAGGCAGGCCCAAGCCCACCTTCCTGCCGGGATGCTTGATCCCGTCGGTAACGAAGGGATCGACCGCCCGCTTCAGTTCGTCCGCCGTCATGCCCTTGCCGTCGTCCTCGACGGAAAACTCGTAGCGGCTATCGTCCTCTCCGATCCGGATCAGGACGTGGGAGGAACCGGCCTCGCAGGCGTTCTGGGCGATGTCGCAGACCAGGTCGGAAAGTGAAAAATGCATCCGGCTCCTCGTTCCGGGCGACGCTCGGCTACCGGGTCAGGAACGGTACTTTCCCAGAATCCCCGGTATCTTGTCCTTGGTCAGCTTGCCGTAGGTCTCGGTGCCCACGGTCAAAAGCGGCGCCAGGCCGCAGCAACCCACGCAACGCACCGCATCGACCGAGAAAAGCCCGTCCTCGGTAACCTCGCCGGGCCCGATCTTCAGGTGCCGGCGGGCCTCGTCGATGAGGTCCTGGCCGCCCTTGAGATAGCAGGCCGTGCCCAGGCAGACGGAAACCTTGTTCTTGCCGGGCTTGGTCGTCTTGAAGAAGTGGTAGAAGGTAACGATGCCGTAGATCCTGGCCAGCGGAACGCCCGTCATCACGGCCAACTGCTCGGCGACCGGCCTGGAAATGTACCCGAAGGTCTCCTGCGTCTTGTGGAGAATCATAATGATACTCCCCGGCTTGTCTTTCCATTCGTTGACGAAACCCACCAGTTCCTGCGGAAACGCATAAGCGGAATCGGTCGTACCCTGCATCGTAACCTCCGTTCTTTGTGTTTGATCGGTTTTCAAATCCTACCCTTGATTATAGGACTTCAAATCCCGGAAGTCAAGAAAAATTTTCAAAATTCCGACGTAAAAGAAATCGGATATAAGTTATAAGATAATAAATACAAGATGCGAAAGGATGGCACATATTTTAAGAAAGAGAAGAATCATGAATTTCTACGGTCGGGCTATGAAAAGGCCTGCAGACGGCAGATCCGGGGGCGATTCGGGCCGACGTCCCCAAGCCCGGCCGGCCGGCTCAGGGACAGCTGATATTGCCCTTGCCGTCCACCACGGTTTCCCGGCCGCATGACGGGCAATAAAGGGTTACTTCCCCGCTGGCAGCCAGGTAGCTTGGGGAAAACCCGAAGGTAGTTTTCCCGCAGTGCATGCAGGAGATGTAGTACATGCCCTCGGCACCCTCGTTCGGCGTTACTTCGGTTCCGTCCCGTCCCATGCCAATCTCCTTTTCCGGTTCCCTCGATGCGAATTTGACCGTCATTCATTTTTCGGCTTGTTCCCGGCAAAGCATGACGAAAATGTTTTCACTTCAAATGATTCGGACACCCGGAAACGCCGCCGCCCTTCGGACGGCACGGAACGAGGATCGCCATGGCATGCATTCCCATGGGTACGGGGAAACTCGGAGGACGCTTCGCTTGCATGCACGCACGGCAGGTTCCCGAAGGGCCCCATATCTCGAGATCGGCCCTTTCCCGCGGCACGCAGAAAACGCTTCGTCAATTCCGTGTATATTAAGGAAGAAAACGAAGTCGGTTGACCGACCTTCCGCGGTCCGGACCGGACATACGGAAAGGGATCGGGCAACCGAGGTTCGGCACCGGGGCCGCCGGACAGGTTTATTTTTCCTGGGGCGCGGCCGGCTTTCTTCCC
>WQZW01000102.1 GCA_009780545.1 Treponema sp. | reverse complement strand
CCGCAATCCGGGAGATCGCAAAATGGGCCTACATACTTGAGACGAGGGACGTTGCGGGCGGATACACGAGGGCGAATTCCAAAGGCTATCTCGTGGAGAAATCCACCGGGAACAGGTATCCGGTGTTTACCGGCGAAAACTTCAATGGTCGTAATGAAACCATTATCAAAACGACCGTCGATTACGGAACCTTCCTCAACTCGAAGATCGAGAACGACAACCGGCGGGAACTTGCCGGCCTGCTTGCCAACATGGCACACGAAAGCGGCGGCGGCTGGGATAGTCAGCCACTCGATGAGCAAACCAAGTGGGGATTCTTTTACAACGAGGAAGTTGACGTGGTATTGGCGGGCGGATACAGCGACGCCTACACCAGCCACGAAAGCGTCGATTTTCCCCCGGTTCCCGGGCAGAGCTACCACGGTCGGGGCGGCATCCAGCTTTCGTGGAACTACAACTACGGGCCTTTCAGCATCGTGGCGTTCGGCGACAAAAACGTCCTGTTGCAGAATCCGGGCCGGGTGGCGAAGGAAGGCAAACTGGGCTGGATGAGCGGAATATGGTTCTGGATGACGCCGGATCTGCCCAAGGCAAGCTGCCATGACGTAATACAGTCAACCTGGAAACCCGAGGGAATCTTTGCAAGTGCGGCCGGCAAGGGAATCACCTGGGGTTTTGGAGCCACCATTATCGTCATCAACGGCGGTAAGGAGTCCGGCGGAGGGGAGAAGCCCAGACGGGTGAACCACTACAAGGACTTGGCGGAAAAAACAGGGGCCAATATCGGCGGGGAAAACATCACCACGGCGGGAATGTCCCCGTGGACCTGATGCTTGAATAGCCTTTGCCCGAATGCGGGGCCTTACCGGGCCCTCGCATCCGGGCAACCTCCGCCGTTCCCTGCCGGATACCGGTTTGAAAGTTCCGGTAATCCATCCGCTCCCAAAATTCTTACTTGACATTTTCCGCCGTCAATTTACAATTTACACAGGTTGCGCCCGTATGGGCGGAAAATCCGGGTAGCCTCCGCAAGGCAAGTCGGCGGCGGTTGTTGTAAGGAGAAACACAAATGAAACGAAGCGTTCTTTTGGCGGGGGCGGCATCGCTCCTTGTTTTGGGATTTGTCCTCGCCGGCTGCTCCAGCATGCAAAGCGGGGATTCGGGGAAAATCGGCTCGTCGAGAACGGCGCCGGATGCGGTGGCCAATCGGTTCCGGAGCTACCTGAGCAAGGCGGATTTCGAGGCATTGTTCCCCCGGCGGATCGGCTCGGCCGGCTGGCGGCAATTTATGGAAGAGAACGGCGGACATGCGGCCTTCCCCGACGGCGAGTGGCAGAAGTACGAGGATTACTACTCCTACGAGAACCTCATCGCCGCACTCAGGGAAATTTCCAGATGGGCCTACGTGCTTGAAACCAGGGATGTCGAAGGCGAGTACACCAGGGCCAATTCCCGGGGCTACCTCGTGGAGAAGGCCACCGGGAACAGGTATCCGGTGTTTTCGGGCGAAAACTTCGCCGGCCGCGACGAGGCGGTCATCAGGACCGTGGTGGACTACGGTTCCATCCTGGGATCGAGGAACGCGAACGACAACCGGCGGGAACTTGCCGGCCTGTTGGCGAACATGGCGCACGAGACGGGCGCTGGCTGGGAAGGCGCCCCGGGCGGCGAGGAATCCTGGGGCTTCTTTTTCAACGAGGAGGTTTACGTGGTAACCTCCCTCGGCGGGCACACCGACGTCTACACCGATCCGGAAAACGACTACTATCCCCCGGTTCCCGGCCAAAGCTACCACGGCCGCGGCGGGATACAGCTTTCGTGGAACTACAACTACGGGCCTTTCAGCGTGATGGCGTTCGGCGACAAGAACGTCCTGTTGCAGGATCCGGGCCGGGTGGCGAGGGAAGGTAAATTGGGCTGGATGAGCGGCCTCTGGTTCTGGATGACGCCGGACCTGCCCAAGGCAAGCTGCCACGACGTAATGCGCTCCGACTGGCGGCCCGAGGGCATCTTCGCAAGCGCGGCCGAGAAGGGAATCACCTGGGGCTACGGCGCGACCATCATCATCATCAACGGCGGATACGAATCGGAGGGCAACGAGAAACCCAGGCGGGTACGCCACTACCGCCAACTGGCGGAAAAGACAAGGGCCAATATCGCCGGGGAGAAGATCGACACCGAGGGAGTGTTCCCGTGGATCTGATTCCGGGGTTCGCGTAGGCGGATGTGCGGACATGCGGATTGCGAATCCGGATGTCCGCTTTTGGCCGAACGGAAACCTGATAGCCCCGCAAGGCGATTACCGGTATACTCCTCCCTAGGAGATACGATGGAAGATCAGACTGCGGTATTTTCGCTTTTGGAACTGTTTCAATTGGGGGGAGTCACGATGTGGCCCCTGACGTTGTATTCCATAGCCACGATTACCATAGGGATAGAACGGGCGATTTTCTTTGCCAAGCACGACCTGAAGCTGCATGACCTGGGGCGGGAGGTTTCCGCAAGGCTGGCCGCGGGCGATTGGGCCGGGGCCAAGGGTTTCCTGGAACCGCTGACCGCCAAACGGGTCGGGGCCAGGGTGATCCTCGCCATGCTGAAAAGCGCCGAGGGGAAGACGTTTTCCGAAGGGAGGACCGGGACGGCGGCCGAAAGCGAGGCTTCCGACTGCATCGTCTCGCTGGAATCCGGCCTGAACTTCCTGGTTGCCCTGGGTTCCATCGCCCCGCTGACCGGCTTCCTCGGCACGGTGACCGGGATGATCGGGGCCTTCCGTTCCATCGCCGAGGCCACCGAGGTCAACGCCCAGATCGTCGCCGGGGGAATCTACGAGGCCCTGATCACCACGGTCTACGGCCTGCTCGTGGCGATCTTCGCCATGGTCTTCCATACCGTGTTCAGCCACCTGGTCGACGGTTTCGCCTCAAGGACCGAACGGACCTGCTCCGGCCTTCTGGCGGAAATGGTCGATCTCAAGGAAGGCAAATGAGGATACGGCGGAGGAAGAAGGCCGGCTTCGTGGAACTGGTGGTGGCCAGCGACCTCGCCTTCCTGCTGATCGTCTACTTCATCGTCATCGCCGGCTTCAACATCAACACCGGCTTCATCGTCAACCTGCCGGCCCGCAATTCCGTCCGGCAGGTTCTGCCCGAGGAACTCCTCCGTTTCGAACTGGACGCCGAGGGCCGGCTGCTGCACCGGGACCGGGACATCGACCTTGCCGAGGCCGGCGAGCTGATCGGCGGTGCGCGGGAAGGCAATGCCGACATCGCCGTGCTGCTCACGGTGAATCCGCTTACCGGTTGGCAGGAGGTGGTTTCCTTCGTGGAACTGGCCCAGAACATGCGGATACAGGCCTTTTCCTTCGTCATCGACAAGGAGGCCGGGCAATGAAGATCGGGCGGAAACGGGCCGGCCGGGGATTTGCCGTGCCGACCAGCGCCACTTCGGATATCGCCTTTCTCCTGTTGATCTTCATCATGGTCGTCGCCCTGATCAACTACCGGGTCGAGGTCGGCATCGAGTATGCCCGGGCCGCCACGGTGCGGAACACCGGGGCCGAGCTCAACCTCGAGGTCTGGATCGACCGGGACGGTTCGCTGTACCTGGACGGGCTGCCGACAAGCCTGCCCGCCGTCGAGGAGGCGGTGATCGACCTGCTGCTGCACCGGCCGGGAACCCAGGTGCACGTCATCGCCGACCGGAACACCGCCTTCGCCAACGTCAACGCCGTGATCGAGGTACTGCAGCTGCTGCAATACCGGACGGTGAGCTTCGTGGTGCGCAATGTCCCGTGACGGCCTTTCCCGGCTGCTGCTCTTCTCGATAGTGGCCGCCGCCCACATCGCCGTAATCCTCCTGGTGGCCTTTACCGCCGACAGCCCGGTCCGGCAGGTCTCGGAATCCTCCGGGGGAGCGATGCGCCTGACCGACTTTGCCGAGTACGTTCCGGCACCTCCCGCCCCGCCCCCGCCCCAGGTTCGGGCCGCGCCGCTTCCGGAGGAGATTCCCCCGGTGGAAACCATCGCAGAAACCTTCGTCGAAACGGAAACCCTGCCGGAACAGAACCTCGTGGACCCCGGCTCCCTTGCCGCCCCTGCCGAGGCCTTCGGTTCCGGCACTTCCGGCGAAGGCTCTTCCTGGGACGACTTCCTGCCGGCCCACCGGGTGAGCGAGCCGCCGAGCTTCGACGAGCGGGAAATCGCCGCCGCCCTGATCTATCCGCCCATCGCCCTGCGCTCCGGCGTCCAGGGCAGGGTGATCCTGGAACTGTTCGTGGACCGCTCCGGAACGGTGCAGCTGGTCCGCATCCTGCGGGAGGAACCTGAAGGCCGGGGTTTCGGGGAAGCGGCGGTGCGGGCCTTTTCCGGCAGGCAGGGAAGGCCGGCCGTTGCCGAGGGACATCCGGTTTCGGCCCGCTTCCGGTACCCGGTGAGCTTTCGGATACGCTGACTCATCGTCATCCTGGGATGATGATGAGTTAGGGAGATTTGCGGAGCAAATCTCCACGACGGGGTTGCTGGGAGTAAGATCCATGCCAAGGGTTGGCAAGGGGAAATCGGCACGCCGGGGTGCAGGGGCAAAAACCGGGAACAGGTGTCGGGTGCCTTTGCATCCCGGACGGTAGGACTAATTCCTCAATCCGGCGATGGTTTCCGGGGCAAGGCCGGTAACTTTGCTTACCACTTCAACCGACAAACCTTCGGCAAGGGCATTGCGGGCGACCTCTTCAATTCCCTCCCGCTTGCTGGCGGCTATCCGGGAGGCATAGCCCCGCTCGGCCTTCTCCCGTGCCTCTGTCCAATCGGCCATGGGCCGATTGGACTCGGAGTTTTGCGAAGCAAAACTCCACTCCTCCGGTCTAGGACCTGAGGCCTTTTCTGGTTCGGGGGTTGCTTTTGCGGCCATCTCGAATTCCTCCTTGGTCTTCGATGTCAGAAACTGCATCCATCCCCAAAGCGGGGTCCAATCGGCCATAGGCCGATTGGAATCGGAGGTTTGGCTTTGCCAAACCTCCGCCCCTCCGGTCTACGACCGAAGGCATTTTCTGGGCCGGGGCATCTTTGACAGTTCCAGCGTGTAAATCTCTTCCGGCATCCCTCAAAACGGAGGCCGTTTTTCTCGTTCATGTAGCGGAACCTGTTGAGGTGCTCCTTGACTTCCGGGAATATCGGCTCAACCTGGATTTCGATGTGAACGATCTTGCCGGTTTTCGTTCTGACCTTCACGTCCAGGATGCCAAGCTTGTCTTCCTTGCGTTCCCGCTTGAGGTGGGGATCGAGGTAGATCAGGTCGTATTCCTCGTCGGGGAGTTCCACGAAAGATTTGAGCAGGTCGACAAGGGCGCTTTTGTTGCGTTCGTCGCCGAAGAGAAGCTTGAAGATCCAGTCGTCGGTCGGAGGGAGTACGTCGAGGTCCATAGGGTAAGTGTCGTGCGGGGAGGGGAGTTTTGCAAGGTCGGTCGGTCCAAGCTGCATGGCAGCTTGGACTCGGAGAATTTCCCTGCCTCCTGTGGAGGTAGGGAAATTCTCCACCCCGCCGAGTAAACGCACGCATAGCGTGTGAATTGGGCAAATGCGCCACGGCGTAGCACCGATAAACGTGCCACCCTCTGGCAAATGCGTCCCGGATTTATCCGGGACAGCGTGCGCCGGGTTTCAACCTGCGGCCGTTTCCGGCTTGGGGATTATTTGGCTCCCGCTAAACCTTGGTTGATCGGATCTCGGGTAGCCTGGCACCTTTGCAATCACCGCTTGCACCTTCGTCCCATTTCCGGCATTCTTATGAAAGAAGCGCAAGAATCAAGAGGGAAGGAGGGCAGTACTGGCAATGGCTATCTCATGCTTTCATTTGAAGCAGTTTGGTGTTTCTTACCCCCCCCCCCCCCCCCCCCCCTCTTTTATTTAACTCCCCTCCCCCCTCCGCCGACAGATAAAAACACCAAAAAATTTTATTAGGGTGGAGAGGGGCGCT
>WQZW01000101.1 GCA_009780545.1 Treponema sp. | reverse complement strand
CCGCCGCCCTGCTGTACGGAAGCCTTGCCGGTTCGGACCCTTCCGGGTATCCGAAGGCGAGGATCGCCCTGATCCAGCCGAACAGCGACCCCTGGACCGGCGGCCCGGAGGAATTCCGGCGGGACTTCGACGTGCTGAGGCGGCTTTCCGACAGGGCGCTTGCCGAGGGACCGGGTCTGGTGGTCTGGCCGGAAACGGCGTTCGTCCCGAGGATACACTGGCACCTGACCTACCGCGAGGCGGAGGGACGGGAACTTTGGCTCCTGGTAAGCGATTTCCTTGAGTATATGGCGACGCAGGACGTGCCCTTCGTCGTCGGCAACCACGATGCCCGCCGGGACTTCGCCGGCAACCGACGGGACTACAACGCGGCGATACTCTTCGAGGGCGGGGAGATGACCGAGGTCTACCGAAAGATGCACCTGGTACCCTTCACCGAACATTTCCCCTTTGCCGACCTGTTCCCCGGAATCCATCGGGCGCTCCTGAACGCCGACACCCATTTTTGGGATCCGGGTACCGAACGCACCGTGTTTGCGGGGCCCGGCTTCGCCTTTTCAACGCCGATCTGCTTCGAGGACAGCTTCGGCTACATCTCAGGGGATTTCGTCCGTTCCGGGGCGGAGGTTTTGGTGAACCTCAGCAACGACGCCTGGGCCGGCAGCCTTTCCTCCCAGAACCAGCACCTGGCGATGGCGGTTTTCCGCGCGGTGGAGAACCGCCGTTCCATGGTCCGCTCCACGGCCTCCGGCCAGACGGCGGCCATCGATCCGAACGGCAGGATCCTTGCGATGGCAAGGCCCTTTTCCGAGGAATACCTGGTCGTCGAGGTTCCGATAGTAAGGGACAGGATCACCGTATACAACCGTTTCGGCGATTTCCTGGGCCGGGGCTTTGCCCTGATCGCCGCGGGGATATTGATAACGGGCGGGACATTGTGTATACTGAAAAGAGCCGAAAGAAACCGGCCTTCGGTTTCGGACGGCACATCAAAAACAGGCGCGGGGCCGGCAGGACCGGCAAAGAAGGCTCAAAATGGGCGACCATAATCGGATACTGATCGTGGACGACGATCCTGTCAATCGGGATTTTTTTCAATTGATGCTGAGCAAGCTGGGCTTCGTCATAGGCGAGGCTTCGGACGGAATAGATGCCATGGCGAAGATCGGGGAATTCGGTCCGGACGTGGTACTTCTGGACAACGTGATGCCGAGGATGTCCGGCTGGGAGCTTACCAAGACGCTGAAGGCGGACGAACGCTACCGCGACATCCCGATCATCATGTTCTCCGCCTTGGACGACGTGAAGGACAAGGTGGCCGGCTTCAACCTCGGGGTGGACGACTACATCACCAAGCCCTTCAACTTTTCGGAGGTGCTGGCCAGGATCAAGGCCATACTCCGCACCAGGGAACTGTTCGCCCAGATCGCCAAACGGGAGGCCCGCCTGATCCTTGCCGAACGGCTCAGCCTCGACATACGGCAGAACCTCCGGGACCTGGAAGCCGGCGTGTACGGGCTGGACGCGGCCCTGGCCTCCGGCAAGACCGGGGAGGTTGCCGGGAGGATGGCCGGGATACGGGGGATGCTCAGGGACCTGGACGGACGGATGGGCAGCATGGCCAGCGAGTGGGAGAACCTCAAAAAACACGAGATCGGGCTTTCGACCCTCGAGGACGAGGCGAGGAAGATTCCCGGGCAGGGTCAGGAATAGATGGATCGGAATTCGGGAAAAGAGGAACGGATCGTGGTACTCGGCCGGCGGACGGTGTTCAAGGGGCACCTGAACTTCGACAGGACCTTGCGGGTGCAGGGCCGGTTCGAGGGGACCATCCGGGTGGCCGGCACGCTGATCGTGGACAAGGACGCGGTGGTGGACGCCGACCGCATCGAGGTCGGCTCGCTCACCGTCTACGGGACGGTCATCGGCAACGTTTTTGCCGTGGACAAGGTCGATATGATGGGCGGGGCGAAGGTGGAGGGCGACGTGGCCGCGGCCAAGCTCCGCATCGCCGACGGGGTCCTGTTCAAGGGCCGCTGCAGGATGACCGGCGAGGATGCCGAACCGGAGATCTTCTCCCGCGCCACCGGCGAGATCAAGGCCGAACTTGCCCGCTCGACGATTCCCTCCCCACGGTAAACGTTTTGCGGGAACGGTTTGGGGAATGAAGGCCTCCGGTTGAAAACCGGCTCCATAGATGCGGGGCGTTGCGGGGCGGAGCCCCGCTCGGGGGGTAACGGAGGCTCCACGGTAGTGGAGGCGGAGTGAAGGGGGGCTTGGCCCCCCTCCATGGGAATCTTTTTGAACAAAGGCCGTCGGCTTTCAACCAACGGCGTGGAGATTTGCACGGCAAATCTCCAAATCCAATCTGCCCTCGGCAGATTGGATCGACGGCGTGGAGATTTGCGCAGCAAATCTCCGAATCCAATCTGTCAAAGGCAGATTGGATCGGCTTGACAGGGATCGGGCGGCATGCTACTCTGACAGTATTGAATGAGGCTTTGGGACGATGCCCGATCTTGTCGGCCCGTAAATCACAATAACGCTAATTTTTTTGCCTGATGCGGTTCCGGGTTTTTGCACGGACAAAACCGCAAAAGGTAATCCATTATAGGTGGTTGTAACATGGAGATGATTCGCAGGGGTAGAAAACCCAAGGCGGTGGACGGGGGTTCCGGCACGGAGGATTCCGTGAATCGGGAAGAAGGGGAGCAGGTTCAGGGGAGCCTGCCCTTCGTGCCCGAGGCGGCGGACGGGGGCGGGGAACGGCCGACCCGGGTGGTTGTACGCAGGCCCAGGGTGCTTTCCCAGGCTGCGGGACGGAAACCGAGGCCCGAATTTTCCGGGGAAGGCGGTTCCGGCCCCGCGGTAAGGGCGGAACCGGCGAACGGCGCCTCGGCGGGCTGGGGCAGGCAGGAAGGGCAGGCGGCCGTTTCCGACCGGCCGGTTTCGGCCGAGGAAACCGGCACTGCGGAGGAAACGGCACCCCAGACGGCTTCCGCCTCTTCCTTCCCAAAACTGCCCTCGATGCCCAACCTGTACGGAAGGCCGGAACCCCGCATGGAGCAGGACCACGGCAAGCCGCGGCTCACCATCAACGAGCTTATCCGGCTGAACATGAAGGACCTGCGGGACCTCGCCTCCCACTACAACATTTCCCACGACGACATGCTGGCGATGAAGAAGCAGGAAGTGGTCTTCGCCGTGCTGCGGGCGCATACCGAGCGGGGCGGGATCATCTACGCCTACGGTTCGCTGGAGATACTGCCGGACGGCTACGGCTTCCTCCGCAGTCCGCAGAACTCCTACCTGCCCGGGCCGGACGACATCTACATCAGTCCCAGCCAGATACGGCTCTTCGCCCTGAAGACCGGCGACACCGTCTACGGCCAGATCCGCAGTCCCAAGGAAGGGGAACGGTTCTTCGCCATGCTCCGGGTCGAGACGGTCAACTACGACGATCCCACCGTGGGGCAGACCCGGATTCCCTTCGACAACCTTACCGCCCTGTACCCGGACCGCAAGCTGAACCTGGAAACGGGCCCGGAATCGGTGAGCGAGCGGATCATCAACCTGTTCTGTCCGATAGGGAAGGGCCAGCGGGCCCTGATCGTGGCCCCGCCGCGCACCGGCAAGACGATCATGATGCAGAAGATCGCCAACGCCATCACCCGAAACCACCCCGAGGTGTACCTCATCGTCCTGCTGATCGACGAACGGCCGGAGGAAGTTACCGACATGGAGCGGACCGTCCATGCCGAGGTGATTTCCTCGACGTTCGACGAGCAGGCAAGCCGGCATGTCCAGGTTACGGAGATGGTGCTGGAGAAGGCCAAGCGGCTGGTCGAGCACAAGCGGGACGTGGTGATCCTCCTGGACTCCATCACCCGCCTTGCCCGGGGCTACAACCAGACGGTTCCGGCCTCCGGCAAGATACTTTCAGGCGGCGTGGACTCCAACGCCCTGCACAAGCCCAAGCGGTTTTTCGGCGCGGCCCGCAATATCGAGGAAGGGGGCAGCCTGACGATCATCTCCACGGCCCTGGTCGAGACCGGAAGCCGGATGGACGAGGTGATCTTCGAGGAGTTCAAGGGAACCGGCAACATGGAGATCAACCTGGACAGGCGGATCTCCGACCGGCGGCTGTTCCCGGCGATCAACATCAAGCGTTCCGGCACCCGCAAGGAGGAACTGCTGCTCAGCGAGACCGAACTGCAGCGTATGTGGATACTCCGCAAGGCGATCAACTCGATGGACGACGTGGAGATCATCGACATGCTGGTTGACAGGATGAAGAAAAGCAAGAATAATGAAGCATTCCTCCGTTCGATGAACACGGGATCGGCCGGGTCGGACTGAAGAAAAAAGGTTGCGAGGAAACATGAAAGAGAACATTCACCCGAAATACGAGGAGACGACGATTTCCTGCGTCTGCGGAAACGTCATTCAGACCCGTTCCACCGTCAAAGGCATCAAGATCGAGATCTGTTCCGCCTGCCATCCCTTCTTTACCGGCAAGCAGAAGCTGGTCGATACGGCCGGGCGCATCGAGCGGTTCAGGAAGAAGTACAACATCAAGGAGTAACCGGCATCCGTGCCCCGGCGGACGGGGCGCGGCAACCGGCTTTCAGGCCCGGGCTATGAGATAGGTCCGGGGCATTTTTCTTCCCTTGAAATCCTCGTCCACAAGGCTTTCCCCGATGTCGGCAACGGCGGTCCCCGGAAAACGGTCCCGAAGGGCGGATTCCAGCTCGTCGGCCCCGTACCTGAAGGAACGGGCGCTGGCGCTGAAGAAGATCTTTCCGCCGGGAGCCAGCACCGAACGGCAGGCCGACAGCAGCTTCGGGAAGTCCTTCCGGAGGTCGAAGTCGTCGGCCATCGCCGAGTTGGAGAAGGCCGGCGGATCGACCACGATCAGGTCCCAGTCCAGTCCTGCCGAGATCGCCCTTTGAAGGAATTCCCCCACGTCGCCGCGAATCAGGGCATGTCCCGGTTTTTCCGCCTCGGCGATTCCGGCTTCCGGATCGAGCGTCCGCGCCGCGAAGCCGTTCAGGGCGAGGTTGTCCCGCGCCCGGGCAAGGTAGGTGTTGGAAAGGTCCACCGAATCGGTGCGGAAGGCGGAGCCGGCGGCGGCATGCACGGAAAAGGAGCCGGTGTAGCAGAACAGGTTGAGCACCCGCCTGCCGGCCGATTCCCCGCCGACCAGCCTCCGCAGGGCACGGCGGTCCAGGAAGAGCCCGGTGTCCAGGTAGTCGGAAAGGTTGACGGCGAAGAAAAGGGGGCCCTCGGACACTTGGCGGACGAGGGCCCGGCCGGAAAGCCTGGAATACTGGGCCTTTTCCCCGCCCTGCCGCTTCCGGAGCTTGATAAGGATGTTCTCCGCCGGCAGGTTCAGGGCGGCTGCGGCGGCTTCCCGCATCGCGGCCAGCCAGCGCTCCTCCTCGGCAGGGTCCTTCTCGTAGGGCCGTTTGTACAGGGCGCCTGAAACCAGGTCGCCGTACAGGTCGAGGACCAGCGGCACTTCCGGAATGTCCCTGTCGTACAGCCTGAAGGCCCCGATTCCGTTCCGTCCGGCCCACTTCCGCAGGTGCCGTGCCCGTTTCCGGAGTCTGTTGGCGAGCATTTCGCCCTGTTGGATGGTTTTTGCCTCCGTTTCGCCGTTTTCCATAGGTATCAAGGATATACCTTGGGAGGGATTCCGGGAATGGCCTTCGGCTTTGGCCGGAAAACCCAAATCGCCGACGGTGGAAACGCCCGAAGCGTTTCCATGCGGCGGGAAGCTTACCCCGGGCTTTGCCGTCTGCCGGCCCTTGCCTACCTCCGCCGTAGAAATTCAAAATTCTTCCTTAGAATTCTTCCCTTTCCTCTTTTCCCGAATCGACTGCAATCCTCGGTTTCAAGATACCGGTACGCTCGGCAGGCAGAAATTCCTCTTCCCTCCGCGTAACTCCGTGTCCTCCGTGGTTAAAATTCTTCGGTCGGAAAGAT